>DATIRX010000456.1:0-8898 GCA_035469225.1 Bryobacteraceae bacterium | reverse complement strand
CTTGGCTAGCGTGCTTTCGATGTGAGCGTCCAGACGCGAGCGCTGCTCGGGGGTGAGCTCCAGGGCCCCTTCACGCTCCAGTTCGGCCAGCTCGCGTTGAAACGTCCGCAGCCGGTCGGCCCGCTCTTGCGGTTTCATTTGAGACCAGCATAGACGATATACTGATCGGCTTGAGAGGACTGGTGATGATGCGCTCTTACTTCGTTATGCTCCTGGTGGCGGGCACGACATTTGCTCAATCTCAAGCCGACCGGGACTGGCCCATGTTCAACCGCGACCTGGCCGGTACGCGCTATTCGCCGCTGAAGCAGATTGACGCAGCCAATGTCTCTAAGCTCACCATGGCCTGGCAATATCGCTTTAATCGGGAAGGGAAGACCATCCGCGGCCTCAGCGCCAGCGAACTGTACCAGGAGATCACGCCCATCGTCGTGAACGGCGTGATGTATTCGCCTTCGGGCGATCGCGTGGTCGCGCTCGAGCCGGAAACCGGCAAGGAACTGTGGAGCTATGAATTGAATGGCGGCCTGGCGTCGTTTCGCGGCGTTTCCTACTGGGCCGGCGACCGCAATAATCCGCCGCGCATCATCTTCACCACCGGACACAAGATGATGGCGCTGAATGCACGCACCGGCAAAGTGGATCCGGGCTTCGGCAAGGAAGGCTCGGTGGATCTCGAGGTGGCGTATGCGGGCGCACCGATCATCTATAAGAACATGCTGTTCATCGGGACGAATTTCTACGGACCGGGCGATCGCCACATCAACCCAGCGCTGGATCAACGCGGCGGACAGATTCCCGAGCAGCACGCCTACGATGTCCGCACCGGCAAGGAACTGTGGACCTTCCACACGATTCCCCGCGAAGGAGAGCCCGGGAACGAAACCTGGGAGGCCAAGGATAGCTGGAAGAATCGTACCGGCAACAACGTCTGGGCGTTCGCGCTTACCCTCGATGAAGAGCGCGGCATTCTTTATATTCCCGTGAGCGGCCCGGGCGCCAACTTCTACGGCGGCGACCGTCCCGGGAAGAACCTGTACGGGAATACGCTGGTCGCGCTCGATGCCAACACCGGCAAGATGAAGTGGTATTTCCAGACGGTGCATCACGAGCTGTGGGACTACAACCTGCCGCCTGCGCCCGGCTTGATCGACATCAGGAAAGACGGCAAGACGATTCCGGCGCTGGCGCAAGTGGGCAAGTCGGGCTACATGTTCATCCTGAATCGCGTGACGGGCGAGCCGGTGTATCCCATCGAAGAACGTCCCGTTCCCAAATCGAGTGTTCCGGGAGAAGCCTCCTATCCGACGCAGCCGTTTCCCACCAAGCCGCCGGCGATATCGCGGACGAGTATGAGCAGGTCGGATATCGTCACCGCGGAAGACACCACTCCGGATCACGCCAAGGCCTGCCAGGAGCTGTGGGATAGCGCCGGCCTGCACAATGAAGGTCCCTTTACGACCTTCCCGCATCACGCGGAGGGCGACAATGCCAAGCCCGCGATCATTTTCCCGGGATTCACCGGAGGCGCCAACTGGGGCGGCACGGCTACCGATCCGAAGCTCGGCTACATCTTCGTCAACACGAAGGACTCTCCCGCGATCGGATGGATGACCAAGAATCCCAAGTACACGCCCGGGAATCCCGAAGGGCTGGTGGAATACATCCGCACCGGGCCCCAAGGTCTGGGCGGGTTCAATGCTCCCGCACACGATGCGGACGGCAAGCAGATCGGCAACTATCCCTGCTTCAAGCCGCCATGGGGACGCTTGATCGCAGTCAACGCCGCGACCGGCGATTTCGCCTGGCAGGTTCCCCTGGGCATCACCGAGTCGCTGCCCGCGGGCAAACAAAACACCGGGTTGTCGAACACGGCCGGGCCGATGGTAACTGCCGGCGGACTGGTGTTTATCGGCTCGACCGGCGACAATCGCTTCCGCGCGTTCGATTCCAAGACCGGTAAGGAATTGTGGGCCACCAGGCTCGATTACACCGCAACGGCTGTTCCCATGACGTTCATGGGTAAGAACGGAAAGCAGTATGTTGCCATCGTCGCGGCGACCGGCGGAGGTGGAGGACGCGGCGGCCGGGGTGGCCCGCCGGCGGCGCAGAATCAGGGAATCTTTGTCTTCGCGCTTCCGTAGAATTTTATGATGCGTTTATGCTGCGCGCTGTTCATGACATGGCCGCTTTGCGCGCAGTCTCCGGCCCCCGGCGACTGGCCGCGCTACGGCCGGGACCTTGCCAGTACGCGTTTCTCTCCGCTCACCCAGATCGCGACGGGGAACGTCGCCAAGCTCAAGACCGCCTGGACGTATCGTCTCCGTTCCGAAGCAGAACTCGGCCGGGGTGGACGCGGCGGGGGGATCGGGGGCTATTCCCAGGTCACTCCCATCGTGGTGAACGGTGTGATGTACATCACCGCCGGCAATCGTGTCCTCGCTCTCGATCCGGATACCGGCACGGAAATCTGGAAATACGAAGTCACGGGAGGGAATCCTTCCGCGCGCGGCGTGACGTATTGGGCCGGCGACCGGAATAATCCTCCGCGCATCATTTTTACGGCCGGCCGCCGCATGATCGGATTGAATGCTCGCACCGGCAAGATCGATCCGGGTTTCGGCAAAGAAGGCGCAGTGGATATCGTGGTGCCCTATAACTCGCCTCCCACGATTTACAAAAACACGCTGTTCCTGGGCGCGAACGTAGGCGAGCAGCCCGCCGCCGGCCCGCCGGGAGACACCCGAGCATACGACGCGCGCACCGGCGTCAAGAAATGGGAGTTCCACTCCGTTCCGCATCCCGGCGAAACCGGGCACGAAAGCTGGACTGGAGACGAATGGAAGGACCGAACCGGTGTGAACAACTGGGGTTTCTACATGACGGTGGATGAGCAGCGCGACACCCTCTACACCACCTACGGCAGCCCCGCCAGCGATTTCTATGGATTCGACCGGCAGGGCAGCAATCTGTTCGGAAACTCCGTTGTGGCTCTTGATGTTAACACCGGCAAGGTGAAGTGGTACTTTCAGGCCGTCCACCACGATCTATGGGACATGGACCTGCCGCCCGCGCCCATCCTGCTGGATCTGACCGTCCAAGGCAAGAAGATCCCGGCCCTGGCCCAGACCGGCAAGGTCGGGTACATGTACATCCTGAACCGGATCACCGGCCAGCCGGTGTTCGGCATCACGGAAACGCCCGTCGCTCAGAGCAAAGTTCCGGGAGAGCATACATCGCCCACGCAGCCGATTCCAGTGAAGCCTCCGCAGCTTTCGCGGCACGCCTTCGACCCGGCCACGGAAATGGTCACCGCTGCCGACACCAGCGAGGCTCACGCCAAAGCCTGCGCGGATCTGGCGGAGAAGAGCGGCCCGCTTCACAACGACGGTCCCTTCACGCCCTGGGTGTATCGCGAACCGGGAGCCCCTCCGGTTTCGAGCGTCATCTTTCCCGGTGCGATCGGTGGAACCGACTGGGGCGGGATGTCGGCCGATCCGCGTCTCAATTACGTGTTCGTGAATACGTCCGACTATGCCAGCATCGGCTGGATCGAAAAGATGCCGGACACCGCGCGCGTACCCTACGATCAGCGCAGTGCTTATGGAGCTCCGGTTCCTTCGAAGTTCTGGGACCGCAAGACGGACGCCAATGGCGCGCTGATGGGGTCGTCGTCCTGGCCCTGCCAAAAACCGCCCTGGGGACACCTGACCGCGGTGAACGCCAACACCGGCGATTTCGCCTGGCGCATTGTCTTCGGCGTGACCGATGAGCTGCCCGAAGGGAAGAAGAACACGGGACGCGTCAACGGCGGAGGTTCCATAGCCACTGCCGGAGGCCTGGTATTCATCGGCGCGACCAACGACAGGCGTTTTCGCGCCTTCGACTCGAAAACCGGCAGACTGCTGTGGGAAACCAAACTCGAATATGACGCGATCGCCACGCCCATGACTTACTCGGGGAAGAAGGGGAAACAGTACGTCGCGATTACCGCCTCGGGCGGCCTGGGAATCACCGATCCGAATCCGTCCAACAACGAACGGATTTACGTGTTCGCGCTGCCGTAGTGGCTACTCGCTGCCGCTCGTGGTTCCGTTTTGCACCCCAGCACTGAACCGCGAACGTCAGTGAGCGGCCAAACTATTTCTGTTTCGACTTCGCCTGCCGCGGGACTACCTGGACGTCGTACAGCGTGTAATCGCCGTCATACACGGTGGCCTTAATCTGGTCGCCAACCTTGACGCTCTTGAGCAGATCCGGCTTGTCCACTTTGTACGGCATGGTCATCGCGTCCATGTAGCCTTCCACCTTGCCGTGATTGACGGTCAGCATGGTGGCCTGCACTGCCTCGACCTTGCCTTCGAGCGTGTGAGATTTGCCTTTGGCCTGCTGAGCCGCTGCGCCCGCCGCCAGCAAGCACGCGATCGCTAGAAGTGCTGCGAGCCCCCGAAAGACCCTGAAGAGTTTCATTCTTAAATCCCTCACTTAGATTTTATCACCCGACCCCCTGCGCTAATCTTTAACATTCTTAACCCGCGTTTAACCGAGCATTTAACGGACTGCGGGCCGCAGTCGCCGCCGCACTCGCTTATGGTAGTAGAGGATGGATCTCGACCAGATCAGACGCCGCGCGCCCTTGCTGTGGCTGTTCATGGGAATACTGGTGATTCTGGTCTGTGTTCTGGCCGGCTTGCAATATTACTGGATCGGCGAAATCAGTTCCAATGAGCAAAAGCGACGGCAGGATGCCCTGCAGGCGCAGGTGAACAAGCTGGGCGGCGATTTCAACTCCGAGATCAACACCGCCGCGGCAGCCCTCCAGCCCGACGAACAGCAGGTTCAGGAGATGGGGCGCGCGAAAGCCTATGGGTTGCGCTACGCCGAGTGGCACGCATCGGCGCCGCATCCACTTTTGTTTCGCCGCGTGGCCATTGTCTACATGGACAACGGCCGGCTTGCCCTGCAGATGCTCCATCGCGAAACCGGGGCGTTCGAGGCTGCCGAGTGGCCCAAGGACTGGATACAAGCGCGGGAGTTTTTCGTCGAGCGTCTCGCGGGCCGCAATCCTCCCAGGATCGAGAATTCGACGCTGGTGGATATTCCCCGCTTTCGCGCCCGCCCGGACGCCGGCTTTGGGAAAGGCGACCGGATTCCCGAGCAGGACTGGCTGCTGCTGGACGTGGATCGCGATTACGCCGGTTCCGTGCTGCTGCCGGAGTTGCTGTCGCAGGACCTGGCGGAGGACTTCCGGGCGCAGTATCGCGTGGAGGTTGTAGACCGCGCGAATCCTCTCGAGTTGATCTACCGGAGCGACTCGGGTCCGGCGCCGGCCAGCCATGCTCAAGTAGTCGCTACCCTGTTCGATCCTATCCGTCCGAATCCGGGACGCGGCCGGGGTCCCCGGGCTCCGCTCAAAGGAGCGTCCAGCGATTCCGGCCGGGGGCGATGGCAGCTCTCCTTGTGGTTGCGCAGCGGCACTCTCGAATCGGTTGTGAGCAGCTTGCGCCGCCGGAATCTGGCGATCTCCGCCGCCATCCTGTTGCTGCTGCTGGCCACGGGCGCAGCGCTGGCGCAATTTTCCAGGCGGGCCCAGCGCCTGGCTGAAGTCGAAATGGATTTCGTCGCGGGGGTCTCGCACGAGCTGCGGACGCCCCTCACGGTGATTCGCACCGCCGCGTTTAACCTGCGCGGCAAGGTCGCGGCGAATCCTTCGCAGGTGGAGCGTTACGGAGCCTTGATCCAGCAGGAGAGTGAACGTCTGAGCGCCATCGTCGAGCAGGTGCTGCGTTTCGCCAGTGCCAAAGCCGGCCGCGTGGTGCAGGAACGCCGGCCGGTTTCCATCGCCGGATTGATCGATGAGACTCTGCAAACCAACAAGGGTATGCTCGAAGACACGTTGTGCGAAGTGCGAACGCGGCTCCAGCCCGGTCTTCCTGCGGTCACGGGAGATCCGCTGGCGCTCCGGCACGCCCTCCAAAATCTTCTGGCCAATGCGGCCAAGTATGGCGGGGCCGGGAAGCAGTCGGTGGAGATCTCCGCGCAATCGGTGAACGGCCCAAACGGCCAGGAGATTGAAATTCGCGTTGCCGACCATGGTCCGGGGATTCCCCCGGAGGAGCAGAAGCACGTGTTCGATGCGTTTTATCGCGGAAGAAAAGCCGTGCAGGATCAGATCCACGGTACCGGCCTGGGACTGCATCTGGTGAAAAAGATCGTGGAGGCTCACGGCGGCAGGGTGAGCCTGGAAAGCCAGCCAGGCGAGGGGTCCACATTTATCGTGCGCATCCCCGCCGCTCCGGCTGAACAGCAGGATGAATTCGCGCATTCTCTTGGTTGAGGATGAACCTGGGGTCAGCCTCACGGTCACCGATCTTCTGGAGGCCGAAGGCTATCTGGTGGATACCGCCATGGATGGCATCGCGGGGCTTGCCAAGGCGGGTTCGGGCGACTACGATGTCATCATCCTGGACGTCATGCTTCCCGGCAAAAGCGGATTCGACGTGTGCAAAGAATTGCGCCAGAAGGGCTGCGACACCGCGATCCTGATGCTCACCGCCAAAACTCAAGTGGTGGATCGCGTGGTTGGGCTCAAACTGGGCGCGGACGATTATCTGGCCAAGCCCTTCGATCCCTCCGAGCTGCTGGCGCGCGTCGAATCGCTGCTGCGGCGCATTCCCAAGAAGAAGCGCATCCCGGTGGAGCGCTTTGCCTTCGGCAACGTGATGGCCGATTTCGCCAGCGGGCAGGTCCAGAAGAACGGTGAGCCGGTGACCATGGCCGCGAAAGAACTACAGCTGCTTCGCTACCTGGTGGATCACCGCGAGACGGTGGTATCGCGCGAGGAGCTGCTCCAGAACGTGTGGGAGTATCAGTCGGAAGTCTCCTCGCGCACCATCGACGTGCACGTGGCGTGGCTCCGGCAGAAGCTGGAAGATAATCCCCAAAGCCCCCGGCATATTCATACCGTTCGGGGCGTGGGATATCGCTTCACTGCCGAATAGCACACATCCTGCGCGTTAAGTCTGTGATAAACATCCGTTAAGAAGGTTAAGCGGACAATCCTCGAAGACCTCGCGAGCGTCTTAGCGTGTATGGAACGCAAAGCTACACCTTACGCGCGCGATTGGTCCCGGCTGTGGATTCTTTCGGGCGCGGCCCTGGCGATTCTGCTGCTGGGGAGCAGCGTGGTGAACTACGTCAGCTACACACGCTTCGCCGCGCTGCGCACTACCAGGCTGGCCATGGCGCGCCAGGTCGCGACCGTCAGCCAGCTCATCAAGAGCGAGCCTGCCGCGGATCTAAGTCCCCTCCTGGACCGGATGGTCGAGCACAACAGCGGCGGCCTGGTGTGGATCCAGCTATTGGATCGCCAAGGCGCCGTGATCGCGCGATCGAGTGCAGCGGCAGCGCCCGCGTTCGAGGCATCGTACGTTACAGCGCGGCTTCGCGACCGCCAGCCCATCTTTACGGTTCGCCAGACGAGCACCGGCGCGGTGGTGGTGGAAGCGTTTCCGATCCGCCTGCCGGCGCCGGCCGCATCGTCTTCCGATCTAACACTTGTTTCTCTCAATCGAGTTTCCGTCCCCGGTACCACCGGATTCCTCGAGCTCGCCTCGGTCGCCAATAGCGCCGCATTCGTCGCCTGGCCCGCTCGCTGGAGTTTGATTCTGGGCACCACCGCGGGCGTCGCGCTGCTGGGAGCGCTGATCGTTCTGTCGATTCGGTCGCGCCAGCATCGCGCGGTCCAGCGCGCGGAACTGCAGATGGATATCGCCCGGGAGGTCCAGTATGGATTGCTTCCTCCGGCGGCCATGACCGTGCGCGATTTTCAACTGGCGACCGGCTGGCAGCCTGCCGGAAGCGTCAGCGGCGATTTCTATGACGTCATCGACATTCCCGAGAAAGGCGCGGCCTTCGTCTTTGGCGACGTATCCGGCAAGGACGTCCCGGCGGCCATGCTGGCGAGCTTGATTCAGGGAACCGTGCGTGCCACCGCCTGGACCCGTTCGGCCGCGGAACACACTCAGGCCACCCGGCAGGTCAACCAGCTCTTATGCGAGCGCGCTTCGCAGGAGCGGTTCGCCAGCCTGTTCTGGGGATATTTCGATATGCAGAGCGGCATGCTGCACTATGTGAATTGCGGACACTGCGCCCCGTTGCTGTTCCGCGCACGCCAGGGCGTAGTGCGCTTGAGTGATGGCGGGCCCGTTCTGGGATTGCTGCCGAACGCCGTTTTTGAGCAAGGTGTCGAACGTCTGGAGCAGGGCGACGTCCTGGTGCTGTACTCCGACGGTATCGTGGAGGCAGCCAATGCTAACGGCGAGGAATTCGGCGAGTATCGCCTGATTGCGGCCATCGAATCGAGCCTGGACGCGGGACCTGACGCGATCCGCGATCGCATTCTTCAGGAAGTGAGCGCGTTCACCCTCGGCGATCGTCTGGAAGATGACCAAACGCTGCTGGCCATCCAGTATAAAGGCGCCATCCACGCTCGGAGCGTTCAGGCGGCCTAACCACTACCTGACGGCGTGTTTTGGGCCGACATCGTTACGGGTTCAATTGGAAGTGGCGATTTGAGGCGAGGCGCTTCAGACACACCACCACGAGTAAGCCCCCCGCCAGCGATAGCCCGCTGGCCGGCTCCGGCACGAATCCGAAAGAGATTGGTCCAGCCACTCCGAACGTCCCTGGCCTGCCTTCATACATTGTGAAGCCGGCGATGCCGTCGCCGTGTATCGGAACATTCAGAAGCAGCTGCATGCCCGGTCCGGATGTAAGCGACGCCTGGATCCAGCCCTCCAGGTGGAATGGCACGGTGTAGGGGCCCGCGCCCGTGACCTGAAACAGAGCCGTTTGGATATTCAGGCCGCTAGAAGGAAACCCGCTAATTGGTTCATT
>DATIRX010000455.1:0-8038 GCA_035469225.1 Bryobacteraceae bacterium | reverse complement strand
TGGCGGCGCTGAGTGCGGCTCCTGCCGGCAATGACAAACGAGCGAAGTTTATTGCCGCGTTGGCCAAGGACCTGAAGTCCGCGGGGAAAGAAGCTCTGGTGGTAGCCGGCCCCCGGCAGCCTGCCATCGTTCATGCGCTGGCTCATCAGATCAATCAGACGCTGGGCGCGGCCGGCTCGACCGTGATCTTCACCAAAGCCGCGACGGCCGACCGCGTGGAATCCGGCGTGGAGGCTCTCAAGACGCTGACCGGCGAAATGACCGGGGGCCAGGTTTCGACGCTGGTGATTCTCGGCGGCAATCCAGCCTATACCGCGCCGGCGGACCTGCAGTTCGGAGCCGCCTTGGCAAAGGTAGCCAACTCCATTCACCTGGGCGCGGAAAACGACGAAACAGCGGCCGCCGCAAAATGGCATTTGCCGGAGGCGCATTTTCTGGAAGCCTGGGGCGATGCGCGATCGATCGACGGAGTCGCCGCCATTCAACAGCCCA
Source organism: Bryobacteraceae bacterium (assembly GCA_035469225.1). GTDB lineage: Bacteria > Acidobacteriota > Terriglobia > Bryobacterales > Bryobacteraceae > Palsa-187. Next base: position 7,546 of record DATIRX010000455.1, on the reverse strand, counting down.
TGATCGAGCCCATCTTCGGCGGCAAGAGCGCCATTGAAGTGATGGCATTGTTGCTCGATTCGAAAGATAAGAAGGGCTACGACCTGGTCAAGAATTTCTGGACCTCGCAGTGGCCGGCCGCATCTCGCGAGAATACCTGGAAGAAAACCCTGAACGACGGCCTGGTGGCCGGCACCAAGTCAGCCGAGGTGAAGCCCTCCGTCGATAGCAGGAAGATTCAGGCGGCCGTCCTTCCGGCGCCTGCCGCGGCTTCGGGAATCGAAGTGGGATTCATTCCCAGCGCCACGACGTGGGACGGACGCTTCGCCAATAACGCCTGGATGCAGGAAGCGCCCGACCCCATCACCAAGCTGGTGTGGGGCAACGTGGTGCTGGTCAGTCCGGCCATGGCGCGCGAGCGCAATCTGAAAGACGGCGACATGGTCGCCCTGACGCGCGGCAACCTGAAGCTGGAAGCCGCCGTCATGACGCAGCCGGGCCACGCGGCCAACGCGGTCAGCATCGCGCTGGGCTACGGCCGCCCTCGCAGCGGCACCGTCGGCACCGATGTCGGTTTCAACGCCGGCCTGATTCGCACCTCCGACGGCTTCTGGTTCGGCCAGGGTTTCTCGATGGCTCCGACCGGGGCCACGCACATTCTCGCGAACACCCAGGAACACGGCTCGATGGACGAGCCTCAGCTGGTCGCCGGAATCAAGCCCAACAAGCGCCCCCTGGTCCGCGAAACCACCATCGAGGAGTACAAGAAAAACTCCAAGGTCATCGAGCAGATGAACGAAGTGCCGGAGCTGGATTCGATCTACGCGCAGCGCACCTGGGAGGGTCTGCAGTGGGGCATGGCGATCGATCTGGGCGCCTGCACCGGATGCAATGCCTGCGTGGTTGCCTGCCAGGCTGAGAACAATATTCCGGTGGTCGGCAAAGACCAGGTCATACGCGGCCGCGAAATGCACTGGATCCGGATGGACCGCTACTATGTCGGATCCCAGGACGATCCGCGCGCGGTCGAGCAGCCCATTCCCTGCATGCAGTGCGAAAACGCTCCCTGCGAAAACGTCTGTCCGGTGCAGGCCACCACGCACAGCCCGGAGGGCTTGAACGACATGGCGTATAACCGCTGTGTCGGCACGCGGTATTGCGCCAATAACTGTCCGTACAAGGTTCGCCATTTCAATTTCCTTGACTGGCACAAGAATTTCCTGGAGCGCCGGCGGATCGAGCCGGAACTGATGTCCATGGTCTACAATCCGGACGTCACCGTCCGCATGCGCGGAATCATGGAAAAGTGCACGTATTGCGTGCAGCGCATCCAGGAAGCGCGGATCAGCACCAAAACCGACGGGCGGAAGGAATTCACCGGCCAGGGTGTGCTGACGGCCTGCCAGCAGACTTGCCCGGCCGATGCCATCGCATTCGGAAACATCAACGATCCCAACAGCAAGGTGGCCAAATTGAAGAAGCAGGAGCGCAATTACGCCATGCTGGCCGAGCTCGACGTGCGGCCTCGCACCACCTATCTCGGCAGGCTGCGCAATCCGAATCCGGACCTGGAGGCATCATGAGCGCGTTCCGCCTACTGGAGATATTTGCATGAGCGCTGTCGTCCAAGATCCGCAGTTGATGGAACTCAACCCGCCACTGGTGCAGGGCACCGGGGACCTTCACGACCTTACCGATCAGATCAGTTCCGTAGTGGAAGCGCAGGTCTTCGAGACTCCGCTTAAGTACTGGATTACGCTGGCGTGCACTGCTTCGATCGTGCTTCTGCTGGGCGCCATGCTCACCTACCTGGTGAACACCGGTATCGGCGTGTGGGGCAACAACCGTCCGGTCGGCTGGGCCTGGGACATCACTAACTTCGTGTTCTGGATCGGAATCGGCCACGCGGGCACTTTGATTTCGGCCATTCTGTTTCTGTTCCGGCAGAAGTGGCGGACCTCCATCAACCGTTCGGCCGAAGCCATGACGCTGTTCGCCGTGATGTGCGCGGGCATCTTCCCGCTGTTTCATACCGGCCGCCCCTGGCGCGCGTTTTACTGGCTGTTCCCGATCCCCAATACCGATCTGAATATCTGGCAGAACTTCCGCAGCCCGCTGATCTGGGACGTGTTCGCCGTCACGACCTACTTCACGGTCTCCCTGCTTTTCTGGTTTACCGGCCTGGTTCCCGATCTGGCCACGTTGCGCGATCGCGCGACCACCAAGGTCCGGCAGGTGGTCTTCGGTCTACTCAGCCTGGGCTGGCGCGGATCGGCGCGCCACTGGCGGCATTACGAGCAGGCCTATCTGATCCTGGCGGGAATTTCGACGCCCCTGGTGCTCAGCGTCCACTCCGTGGTTAGCTTCGACTTTGCGACGTCGGTCATTCCGGGCTGGCACACCACTATCTTCCCTCCGTATTTCGTCGCCGGCGCCATTTTCTCTGGCTTCGCCTGCGTGATGACTCTGCTGCTGATCGCGCGCTGGACGCTCAATCTGCAGAACCTGATCACCATCAAGCACCTGGACAACATGAACAAGATCATCCTGGTGACCGGGTCGATTGTGGGCTACGCCTACTGCACGGAGTTTTTCATCGCCTGGTACAGCGGAAGCATTTACGAGCGCTTCACCTTCCTGAATCGCGCCTTCGGGCCGTACTGGTGGGCCGCCTGGTCGATGTACACCTGCAATGTATTTATCCCGCAGCTGTACTGGTTTAGAAAGATGCGGACCAATCTGTGGGTGATGTTCATCATCAGCATCACCACCAACATCGGGATGTGGTTTGAACGCTTCGTGATCATCGCCACCAGCCTGACGCGCGACTTTCTGCCCAGCTCCTGGGGTTACTTCCATCCGACCTGGGTGGACATCTGCACGTTCATCGGCACCGTCGGTCTGTTCCTGACTCTGTTTCTGCTGTTCGCGCGCTTCCTGCCGATGATCGCGATGTCCGAGGTGAAAGGCGTCGCGTCTCACGAAAAACACGCGTTCGCCGGACAAGAAGGGAAGGTTTCACTCCGATGAGCCAGACCCCTAATCCCGACGTCCTGATCGCTCAGATCAAAGACAAGCTGGGCATTGGCGCCGACAAGGTCTACGGCGTGATCGGAGAATTTTCCGAGCCGGAAGAGCTGGTGGAAGCCGGCCGGACGATTCGTGGCATGGGTTACACCAAGATCGACGCCATGAGCCCCTTCCCGGTGCACGGCATTGACGAGGCGATCGGCGTGCCGTATTCCAAGATCGGCTGGATCGCCGTATGCGGCGCCATCGCGGGCATTACCACGGCGCAGGTGCTGATCTACTATGTCGGAGCCATCAACTACCCGTTGATCATCGGCGGCAAGCCGCTGTTCGACTTCACCTACTCGATTCCGCCGACCTTCGAGCTGGCAGTCCTGTTTACGGCCATTACGACGTTTCTGTGCACCTGGGGCTTGAGCGGTTTGCCTCGCCTGTACCATCCCTCCATGAATTACCGGGATGCGCATCGCGCCTCGGATGACCGGTTCCTGCTGGTGATTGAAGCCAACGATCCCAAGTTCGACGCTCAGAAGACCGCCGAGGATATGCGCCGCGTGGGCGCCAATGACGTGGAGGTGGTAGAAGGATGATGCGGCCATTCGCAGTCATCATGGTGATCCTTGCGGCGCTGGCCCTGGCGGGATGCTCCAGCGTTCAGCGCGATCCACCGATACAGGTCTGGCCGGACATGCGCTTTCAGAAGAAGTTCAAGCCGCAGCGGTCCACCAGCCTCTTTTCCGATAATCGCGAAAGCCGCCGGCCGCCGGAAGGCACCGTGGCTCGCGGGCACATGCTCGAAGAGAATCCGCTGAACACCGGCATGGAGGGCAAGCTGTACGTCGGCAAGAGCCCGGTGCCGGTCACCGAGGCGCTGCTGACGGAAGGCCACTGGCGCTTCAACACCTACTGTTCGCCGTGCCACGACGAGACGGGTCTGGGGAAGGGCATGGTGCCCAAGCGCTTCCCGGCCTGGCAGCCGCAAAATCTGATGGAGGATCGCATCGTCCAGATGGCCGACGGCGACATCTTCAACGTCATCACCTATGGCCGTAGGACCATGCCGCCCTACGGCGCGCAGAATCGCCCGGAGGATCGCTGGGCCATCATCGCGTACGTGCGGGTGCTGCAGCGCGCCGCGCATGGAACCATCAACGACGTACCGGCCGAGCTGAGATCGGGCGTCGAGTACAAGGGAACCAACCCGCAATGAATCATTCCCAACCCTCTGGCAACTACGTGATGTTATCGGCGCGATGGACCACCGGCCGCAATGCGCTGATGCTGGCTGCCCTGATCTCCCTGGTGGCGTGTGTGGCCGGGTACATCCAGGATCCCGATCGTTTCTTCCGCTCCTATCTGGTCGCGTTTACGTTCACCTGCACCATCGGACTCGCAGCCTTCTTTTTCGTGATGGTGCAATACCTCAGCGGCTCGGCGTGGAGCGTAGTGATGCGCCGCATCATGGAAAATATCATGGTCACGCTGCCGGTAGGCGCGCTGCTGTTCGTGCCGCTGGCCTTCGGCCTCAATCACGTATATCCCTGGGCGAATGCGGAGCTGATGAAGACCACCGAAGGCCTTCGCGCCAAGTCCGAATTCCTGGTGCCCAACTTCTTTATCGCGCGAACGTACGTCTACTTCCTGGTGTGGTCCATCTGGATTTTTGCCCTGTATCGTCAATCGACCAAACAGGATTCGACGCATTCGATCCGCCAGATGAAAGTCGCGTCGCGTTGGAGCGCGCCCGGATTGCTGCTGGCGGTTGCTGTCGGCACCCTGGCCGCCTATGACTGGCTGATGTCGATTGAGCCGAGCTGGTATTCGACCATCTTCGGGCTGTACTACCTGGCCGATGGCGCCGTGGCCTTCTTCGCGGTGCTGATCCTGATCTGCCTGGGATTCCGCAAGGCCGGTGTTCTGAACAAAGAAATTAACATCGAACATTACCACGATCTGGGCAAATGGCTGTTCGCCATGACCTGCTTCTATACCTACATGGGCTTCTCGCAGTTCCTGCTGATCTGGTACGCCAACCTTCCCGATGAAACCTTGTTCTACCGCCACCGCATGCCGGGAACCTGGCTGTACCTCAGCCTGTCGCTGCCCTTCATCCGGTTCTTCATTCCGTTCTTCACGCTGATCTCCCGTCCGGCCAAGCGTAATCTGAAAATATTGACCTTCATGTCGGTGTGGAGCCTGGTGGTGGTTTATCTGGATCTCTATTGGATCGTGATGCCGGTGTTTTATCCCGCCGGTCCGCAGATTCACTGGTTGGATTTCGCCACGCTGGGCGCCGTGCTCAGCATCACCGGACTGATGTTCTGGAGCCGCTTCCGCAAGCACGCGCTGGCTCCGGTGGGTGATCTGCGCTTTGAACAAAGCTTGCATTTTGAGAACGCCTAGCATGCGGAACAGCCAACATGGATCCTAAATACGATCACGAAGTCGCGCATCACGATCCCAAAGAAGGGTTCGACCATAGCGAGCCGGCCGCCCGGAAGATCACGTTTTTCGTGATCGTCAGCGTGGTCACGCTGGTGGTGACCATCCTGGCTTTGCAGTCCTATTTCGACAAAATCTGGAATGAGGCCGTGTACGAAAAGGTGCTGGCCGTTCCGGGCGAGGAAGTCGGCGAGCTGCGGAGTCTCTCGGCCTGGCGCTTGAGCCACTACGAGTACACCGATCCAACCAAGACTAGCGTGCGCATGCCCTTCGATCGCGCCAAGGAGCTGTTCCTGGCCGAGCAGGCCGCGGGCAAGACGTTTTATCCCGCCAAGCCGACCGAACCGAAACCGGAAGAGCCGGCGACTCCGGCTCCCGGCGCAACTCCCGCGCCCGGCGAGGCGGGCAAACAGCCTGAAGCAGGGAAGCAGCCCGAGGCAGCCAAGAAATAAATGAAAGCAGCAAGCACATTCGCGATTCCGGCCGCGCTGTTGGCGCTGGGAGCGGCGTGTGCGTTCGGGCAGTACAAGGTCCGTCCGGATACTCCGGTCTCCGCCGCGGATTTAGCCAATCGGGTACCGGCTCAACTGGTGGGCGTCGGCATTGAGGAACATCTGGGCCGTCCGATCGATCTGGACCTCACCTTCAACGACGAGAAGGGTCAGTCTGTAAAGCTGCGGGAATTCTTCAACCAAGGCCGTCCCGTCATTCTGGACCTGGTCTATTACACCTGCCCGCAGCTGTGCAGTCTGATTCTCAACCGCCAGGTGGAACTGATGCGGCAGATGCCGGGGACGCCCGGTGTGGACTATGAGGTCGTCACCATCAGTATCGATCCTCGTGACACTCCGGAGATCGCGCAGCAGAAGAAGAACACTTATCTTGCCACCTACGGAAAGCCGGCGCCCGGATGGCACTTCCTGACCGATCGCGAAGATAACGCCAAGCGGCTGGCGGAGCTGATCGGCTACCACTATCGCTGGGATCCGCGCATCCAGCAATACGCGCATCTGGCGGGGATCATGATCCTGACGCCGGAAGGAAAAGTCGCGCGCTACCTTTACGGCATCAACTACCGGGCTATCGACTTGCGCTTCGGACTGGCTGAAGCGGCCGAGAACCGCAGCACGTTGACCATCGACAAGGTTCTGCTGTTCTGCTATCACTACGATCCGGTGGAAAACAAGTACGTGCTGTTCGCGACCAATTTTATGAAGGCCGGCGGTGCGCTGACCGTGCTGGTTCTGGGGTTTTTCCTGTTCCGCATGATCCGCATCGAACAACATCGCAAGGAAAAAGTGGCATGAGGATCTTGGCGAAACATGAAGGAAGGACGTAGGTAATGGACTGGCTTCGAGCATGGATGATGCCCCCGCAGGGCTCCGAATTCGCCAAAGAGATCGACTTCGTCTACATGGCGCTGTTCTGGCTGAGCGTCGTCCTGTTCCTGATGATCGCGGTCCCTTCGTGTTACTTTGCGTGGCGTTATCGCTATAAGCCCGGACGCCAGACGCCGCATCAGACCCACAACACCACGCTCGAGGTGGCGTGGAGCGTCGGCCCGCTGGTTCTTTGCATCGCGATTTTCTTTTGGGGTCTGAATGGCTGGATGAAGTTCGCGGTGGCCCCCGGCGAGGCCATGGAAATATCCGTGACCGCCAAGCAATGGCTGTGGCAGTTTGAATACCCGGACGGCTCGCGCACCATCAACGATATTCACGTGCCCGTGAACCGGCCGGTCAAGTTCACCATGACCAGCGAGGACGTGCTGCATGATTTCTTCGTCCCGGACATGCGCGTCAAGCACGACATCATCCCGGGACGCTACACCCAGATCTGGTTTACGCCCACGGTGCTCGGCAAGCACAATTTTACCTGCGCCGAATACTGCGGGAAAGACCACTCCGGCATGAAGGGCGACCTTACCGTCGAGAATGACGCCGACTTCGCCAAGTTTCTGGAAACCGGGGGCACGGAGTGGGAAGAGTATTTTAGCGGCAAGGATCCCCAGAAGACGCCGGCTCTGTGGGGCAAAATGACCTATGAGCGGGTGGGCTGTAATTCCTGCCACACCGTGGACGGAAGCAAGAGCAAG
>DATIRX010000454.1:0-4097 GCA_035469225.1 Bryobacteraceae bacterium | reverse complement strand
TGGATCGGCAATAACCACGGAGCGTCTATCGTGAAAGTAGAGCCACTCGATGAGTAAGAAACTACTGCTCGCCTTAATCACTACTGTCTTGTTCGCCCAGACTAAGGGCGGCCAGGACATGTTCGGGGCCTACGACATCGTGAAGGAATGGCCCAAAGACATCAGCACGCTCCCTGGTAACGACAAGTGGACCTACGGCGCCGGACAGGGCGTCTTCGCCGAGAGTCCCAACCGCATCTTCATGCTCTACCGCGGCGAGTTGCCCAAGATCCCGCGGCCTCGGACCAAGATGCTGACCGACATGGGCCCTAGCATTCAATTCCCCATCGGACGCTTGCCCTGGCGCGACGCCACCACGGCCTCGCTGCCGGGAGGCGGCGCGGGCGGATCGATTCCGGGCGCGCCCACCGATGGCTGGTTGGGTACCGTCGGCGTGGATGCGAAATGGGAGAACTGCATCGTCGTCGCCGATGCCAACGGCAACATCATTGAGCGCTGGACCCAGTGGGACAAGATCCTGCAACGTCCGCACTTCGTCGCCATCAATCCCTACGATCCGGACAAACACGTATGGATCGTGGACGATCATATGGGCGTCATCTACAAGTTCTCGCACGACGGGAAACAGCTCGAGCAGACCATCGGCACTCCCAAGGTGACCGGCGCCGACGGCACCCATTTCAACCGTCCGACGTTTCTCGCATGGCTTCCCGACAGCACCATGTTCGTGGCCGACGGCTACAACGGGACGCGCGTCGCGAAGTTCGACAAGAGCGGAAAATTCCTTCTCGACTGGGGAAAACCGGGCATTCAGCCCAACGAGAAGCGTCCGGGATACATGAACAACGTGCACGGCATCGCCGTGGATCCGCAGACCCGCCGCGTGTTCGTGAACGATCGCGGCAATAAGCGCATCCAGGTGTTCGACGAGAACGGAAAGTATCTCAACGAATGGAGCATGGGCGCGGACCCGTCGGATATTCATCTTCTCTACATCGGGGCCGACCGTACGCTGTGGGCCGCCGATCGCGGAACATCCAAGATGTTGAAGTACGATCTCGACGGAAAGTTCCTGTACTCCTGGGGCATCTGGGGCGACTTCGCGGGCGGCTTCTGGGGCGTACACGGCTTCAGCGTGGATCAGGAAGGCAACTTCTATACGGCCGAAGTGGATAGCGGCCGGGTGCAGAAGTTTCGCCCGAAGCCGGGTGCGAACCCGGCGCAGCTGGTCAGCAAGCCGGTTTACTCGGCCTGGAGATAGCGGCCCAGCGGGTCCCCTGCCGGAAGCGACTGGATCAGTGTGTCTTTCGCGGCCTTCGCCTTGGCGCGGTGACATTCTGCCGCCGACGGATCGCCGGCGCGCAGATAATACGCCGCTGCGGTTGCGTGAATCTTAGAAGCCGCGACGGGGATTTCAAAAGCTTCTGCCGAGGAAGCCAAAGCGCGTTCGACGGCATCCCTGGCGCTCTCCAGATCTCCGGCCGCGAGGGCGATTCTGGCCTCCAGATTCCACGTCATTGCTCTCATCGCAGGATTGGCCGAGGAGGCCCCCGACTGCGCCAGGCTGGCCGCTTTCTTGGCCCCCTCCAGATCACCTTTCGCGAGCCGCGCCGACCCCAAACCAATCTGGCCGATCATCCGCCAGTACCAATCCAGGAAGAAGCGTGGGAGCACAGGCCGATCGCACACTTGCGTGAAGCGCTGCACGGCTTTATCCAAGTGGCCCGATTCCAGGTCTGCGAACGCTGCTGTGATCAGAGCGGTGGTTCGGACCTGTCCGGCCGGTTCGTCGGTGTGCGACGCCAGGAGTTCCCCGGCGATCCGCCGCGCGCCTTCGAGATCTCTCATTTGGAAATACAGCCAGCCTTGCGTCGCCCGGAAGATCCCCAGCCACGGCAAGTTCCCATTCTTTGCGGCTACATCTATTGCCCTGTCCAGCACCTGCTGAAGCTCGCCGACGCGCGCCAGCGGCAGCAGCGCTTGCGCGAGCGACGAATGGGCCGACAAATAGACCACCAGATTGTCGTCTCCCACGGCTTTGGGAATTCCCGCCTGGGCCGTGTCGTAAGCGCCCTGATAGTCGCCGAGGATTCCCTGCACGTGTGCGTACAGAATCTCGTAATACGCGGGCACTTCATCGCTGAGCTCGCGTATCTTGCGCCTGGCAGCTACACAGATCTCGGCGTCCTCTTGGCGGCACCCGCGGTTAATGATTCGCCAGCAAGCCGCGAGCATCTCGGCCCGAGCCAGCAGCAGCGGATCTCCCAGCGTTCGTCCCACCTCGACCGCCCGCTCGCACACGGCGATGCAGCGGTCCGGCTCCAGGAAAGCCAGAGCGCGGGCCAGGCGCGTCAGTGCATTGACCTGCACGACTTTCAGCCCGTGCTGCGCGGCCAGCTGCACCACTCGTTCATCGATCTCGGCCGACTCCTTCATTTCCCCCTGCGCGTAGAGTGCGTCACTGACCTTTTCAAGAATCTGGATTTCGAGCTCCCCGCTGGCGTCCGAACCGATCTTGGGGAGCACGGCCAGCGCGTGCTGCAACAGCCGTAGGGAATCGTCGTGGGAATAGCGCCGTGCGGCTTCCGTAGACGCCAGGATCAAGTATTTGACGGCCGAGGCATAGTTACGGCCTTCTTCGAAATGGACCGCCAGCTCGGAAAGGAACGACACATCCCGGGGTTGCGAAAACGCTTCCAGGCGCTCGGCCAGCCGAAGGTGCATCTGGCGGAGCCGGGTGGCAGGAATCTGGTGGTAGAGAACGTCCCGATAGAGCGCGTGCTTAAACTCATACTGCAGCGATTCGGAACCGTCCGGCAGATCCTGCACGCCCACGCGTCTGAGAAACTGCTGGCGGCCGGCCAATTGTTCACAGGTGGTTTCCTGCCGGACCGCGTCACCATCCAGCAGAGCGCCCACGGCCCAGGCTGAAAACTTCCGCCCCACCAGGCTCGCGGCCCGCAGGATACGCAGCTCGTCTTCGCTTAACTGCTCCAGCTGGATCTCGATCATCTGCTGCAGCGTGGGGGGCACGCCCTGGATGACCAGGCCCTCCTCCCGGATCTGCTCGGCCATCGCGACCATGAACATCGGGTTCCCGTCGGAGCGCTGGTGAATCAGTGCCCGGACCTCCTGCGCGACAGGGCTTTCACGGAATCTCTCGTTCAGGAATTGCCCAACCTCCGATTCGGTGAGGCGCTCCAGACTCAGCTCGTGGCACAGATGGCGGACCAGCAGGTCCTGCTTCAATCCTTTCAGCGGACTGCGCGAAACCACGACTTCCACGGGGCGATAGGTGCACAGCAGCAGGAACCGGGCCGGTCCCCGGCGCCGCGCCAAAGCGGAGATGACGTCCAGCGTCGAATCATCCACCCAATGCAGATCCTCCAGAATCAGGACCAGCGTGTGATGGGCGGCCAGCTTCTCGACCGATTCGCAAATCTCGCGCACCATGCGCTCGCGCGTGACGCCGAGGACCTCGCGCTGCAGGGTTTCCCGGCGTTCGGGCTTCACTGCGCTTGGGAACTGGATCAGCCAGGCAGGAGCGTGCGTAGAGAGCACCTGGAGAACCGCCTCGGACGCGGGGCCGCGAAGCAGCTGCCCCAGCCCTTCGAGCAGAGGATAGTACGCTTCCTTGCCGGCAAACCCCTCCACGCACTGCCCCCGGGCTACTAACACGTTCTCCGAACCAGCGATGCGCTTCTCGAAGACATCGAGAACGGTAGTCTTGCCGATTCCCGCCTCGCCGGTCACGAAGACAAATTCTCTTTGTCCCTTCAGGGCAGAATTGAAATGGCCGGTCAGCGCAGCCAATGCCGGCCCCCTGCCCACCAGGGGCTGCTCGGACGGCGCCGGCTCCGCGTCGATCTGGACGGATGTCTGTGGTTTTAGCGTGGCGATGAATCGATAGCCTCGCCGCGGCAAGGTTTCGATGAACAGAGGACTCTTGGGAGGATCGCCCAGGGCTTTGCGGATATCCAGGATGTATTTACGGAGAATCTCGGGCTGTACAAACGTACCCGGCCAGACGGCTTCCAGCAGTTCATCCTGTGTGACCAGCCGCCCGGGGTTCTCAACGAGGTACCGTAAAACGGCGA
>DATIRX010000453.1:0-3715 GCA_035469225.1 Bryobacteraceae bacterium | reverse complement strand
ATTCTGCCGGACGCCGTCCTCGAAGATCTCGATATCTTCCTTCTTCAGCGAGGTGATCGGCTTACCCTGTTTATCCTTGACCGTCACGTTCACGATCACCAGCTTGGTTTCGGCCTTAAAGGTGACTTCCTGCGCGAATAGGGAAGCCGCCATCAGCAGGAGTATAGGTTTCATGGTCATCACATGCGGAAGCGGATGGTTGCCTGGATGGTGCGCATTCCCGCTGCACCCGTGGCCAGCCCGTAGTTGAGTGAGTTGACGACGGTGCCGAAGCCCGAGATGTTGACGTGGTTCAGGAGATTCGTGGCGCTGACATTGAACTCGATGTTCTTGCGCTCGCTCAGCTGCACGGTGCGCGCCAGCTGCAGATTCATGGAAAAGATCCCTGGCCCGGGGATGGTCCCGCGGGCGGCGTTGCCGAATACTCCCGGCAGAGGAACGGCGAAGGCGGCCTTATTGAAGTAGCCCGAGCCTGCGTCGATGGGCAAACCGGTGGCATCGGCTCGCGCGCTGCCGACCGCGCCGGTACCTCCTGCGTCGGAGACGTTACCCAAAACCGTCGCAGTGAGCGGGCGGCCGCTCTGCACCTGGGTGGTCCCGGTCAGCTGCCAGTCCTTGAGCGTCTTTTGCAGCCAGGGCTGTTTCTGGAACATGGCGTTGCGAACGCCCACGGGAGACTGGGCGGTGTACTGGACTTGAAGGGTTTGCCCGGTGGGAGCATCCACGCCGCGCTCGGCCCTCAGATTTTGATCGTTCTGGGCCACCGAAGCGCCGCCCAGCGCAGTCGAATTATCGATGGTCTTCTGGTAGGTGTAGTTCAGCTGCCATGAGAAGTTGTTGCGAAAACGGCGGGTAACCCGCATCGTGCCGCCGTGATAAATGGAGTTGCCGTCGGGGCTGTCATAGGTGAAGCCCACGGCATTGCTGATCTGCCGGCGATCCTCGGCGGTTGCGGGCGAGCCCGGCGCCGCGCGATTGGGAAGCCTCTGGATGTCCAGGCGCGTGCCCTTCGATCCGGTATAGGTGATCTCCATCGCCAGCCCTTGGGGCAGTTCGCGCTGGATGGTGGCGTTCCAGGTCTGCGCGTACGCCGCCAGATAGAAGCGATCGACGGCGAACGTGTTGGTAATGGATTTCCCAACAGGCAGCGCGCTGAGCCCGGTGTCCAGCGTCAGAACGTTATCCGCGGACGTATTCACCGAATTCGTGTTGGAAAACGGCGGTTGCTGGGCGAGGCGGTTGCCGAACTGGTTGTACACGCCCATGTTGTAGGCCCATCCGTAGCCCGTGCGGAAGGTGAACTTACTCGTGGCAGTAGGCTTCCAGGCGATGCCCAGGCGCGGAGAAAAGTTATTCTTATCGGGATTGATCAGCGCAGACGGAAACTGTCCGGTGTAGGGACCCACTCCGCCGGCCACTACGGGCGCGACCGCGGTGAAGCCGGGCGCGATGTCCAGGTTCACAAGATGGCCGTATTTCTCCTGAATGGGCGAGAAGTATTCGTAGCGCAACCCGAGCGTCAGTGAAAAATTGCTGCGCAATCGCCAGTCGTCCTGCCCGAAGAAGCTGGTGGTGGTGGAGCGGAAATACTGGCTGGATGCGTTGTAGCGAATGGAAGAAGACTGGGGCAGGCCCAGCAGGAAATCCGCCAGGTCCCAGCCGGTGCCGGGGACCGGCAAGCCTTTCGCGTCGAAATTGCTGGTGGCGAGTCCGGAGAACGTGAACGCGCCGCGTCCATTCGAATCCGAGATGGTGTTGGTCAGGTTCTTGCTCCACTGACCACCCCAGCTGAAGTTATGTTTGCCGACCCGGTACGTGATCGACTCGGAGAGATTAAAGGTATTGACCGCCGAGGTGGCAGGACTGGCATCGTTCAGGCCGCCGTAGTTGGTGAAGTTGAGGGAAGGCGGGCCGAAATTGCGCGGATCCGGAGATGCCCCGAAGATGCCCAGCTGCGACGCTACATCCACACCCAGGGTTTGAAAATACGGGATGGTCAGGTTCTCGTTGCGATTGAACCCGAGGTTGAAGTTGCTGAACATACGGGTGCTCAGGTTCTTGGTCCAGCCGATGCTCGAGTTCGAGCCGTTGCCGCTGGTTTCGTCGCGGAAGGCGAAGGGAGTGCTGTTCTGGCCGTTGCGGGTTTGCACGTTGGAGCTGAAAGAAAGCCGGTTGGTTCGATCGACAGTCCACTGAACGCGCGTATTGATGCTTTGCGAATTGGCTGGAATCGAAGTCGTGTAGCGGTAGTTCTGGATCAGGCCGTCGTAGATCGGCAGAGGGATGTATCGAAATAAGCCACGAGCGATGGGACTGATGCTGGTGAGCGGGATCTGGTTACCCGTAAACGGCTGGCAGCCCAAACCCGCCACGCACGTGCTCGGATCGTAGATGGTGTTCCGGCCGGCGAAGATGCCGCTGCGTTCCGCGGCGCTGGGGAGCGTGGCCGTGGCGTCGTAAGGATTCCGCGCCAGAGTCCCGTTGTAGGTGATGGTGAAATTCAGAATCTTGCTGGCGTCGAATAACTTGGGAATGATGACCGGTCCGCCTATGTTCAGGCCGTAGCGGTTGTTGGCGTACGATTTCTTATCCTGCACCTGTCCGTTGAGCGAGAACGGGCGCGCATCGAATGCAGCGTTTCGGGCTGTAATAAAAGCCTGGACGCGAACCTGGTTCGCGGAGCGCCGCGCGCGGTTGCCGATTACGGCGGCACTCTGCGGCCCGCCTCGTCCACCGCGGCCGCCGGGACCACCCCGTCCGCCGCCTCCGCCACGTCCGCCGGCACCTCCGGGACCACCGGGAAAGCCTCCGCCGCCCGGCCCTCCGCCGCCTCCCGCGAAGCCACCACCGCCGCCGCGTCCTCCGCGGCCTCCCCCGGGCCCACCTGGACCACCCACGCCTCCGCGGCCCCCTCCGGGTCCGGCGCCCGCCACCGCGGGCTGATCGCCTCCGGGACCGCCGGGGCCGCCAAATCCCCCGGGTCCGCCGAACTGATCGCCGCCTGGAAATCCGCCTTGGCCAAACCCTGCGAAGTCGGCGTTGTTGGTGCGAAGGGCGTCGCTAACGGTCCCGTTGACCACAAAAGATTCGTTGGAACTGTCGGCGGAGACCTGGGGAGCGAATTCTGCCACTGCGGTGGGCGCATCCGGCTGGATGGCCGGGAAATTCGAGGTTTCGCTGGCTGGTGCACCCTGTGCGGGTTGCGCCGCGGGCCGCGCTGCGCGCGCAGACAACTGGAGAGTTAAATCGATACTCGTGGGAGTTGCCGCGACCTGAACGTCGCGCCGAAGGTGATCGAACCCGAACATATCGGCCTCGACGACCCATGCACCGGGCGTCATTCCGTCCAAGCGGAAAACCCCATTCTCGTCGGTGAGGGTTACCAGGCTTCGCTCGCCTTGGGTGGCGCGAACGGTTGCTCCGGGGATCGACTGGCTACCTGCCTTGACCGAACCTGACTGGGCAAAGGCAGATGGTCCAAAAACAAATGGCAGGCTCACCGCCAGAAGCACGAGAATTTTGAACACTAGAACCGAATCCTCCCGTTCCGCAATGGCCTGCCACTCGAGATATGGCTATACTTATTTCTTCTTAAAGGCGAGGTCCTGCGGACCGCCACGACCTTGGGTCGTCAGAGTCAGATCGCCGCCCTTGAGCGTGCCCTTGTATTCCTGTTCTTGCTTGCCGTTCTTACCTTCACGGATAATCTTGAACG
>DATIRX010000452.1:0-2306 GCA_035469225.1 Bryobacteraceae bacterium | reverse complement strand
GAAATCAGAAATCAAAAATCAAAAATGGTCTAGATCCTTCCAAGGAACTCGCGGACGTGAGCGTTGACCTCTGCCGGAAATTCCCTCCAGAAGCCGTGCCCGCCGTGGGGAAGGACAATCAGCTCGGAACGTGGAATCGCGGAAGCCAGCTCGCGCGAAGCCCGGGGTGGTGTGATGACATCCTCGTTCCCAACGATCACCAGGGCCGGGGCCTTGATGCGGCGGGCAAGTTCACGGCTGTCATGAGTCTGGCATGCCATCGACTGAGCGAGATAGCCGCGCAGGGCTTCCGCCTCATTGATCCGGCTCATCAGTTCCTGGACCTCAGCCAGCCGGGAACGGTTGGTCATACAATACTCGCGCGAATAGGACATTAGAAACGCCTGCCGATAGGTCGCAAACAGGCCGGCCTTTTCCGCAAGCGTGCGGCCCAATTCCAGCATCTCCTCCCCATAGGCGTCGTGTTTCATCAGCGTTGCAGCAAGCACCAGCGACCGCACTTTCTCCGGGAACCGCGCGGCCAGAACCTGCGCGATCATGCCACCCATCGATTTGCCGATGACATGCGCGCGGGCGATGCCCAGGTGATCCAGCAACGCCGCGGCGTCTTCAGCCATTTGGTCCGTCGTGTACGGGCCCGGCGGACGGCAGGAGCGAACCGATCCGCGGTTTTCCAGGATGATGATGCGGTAGCGGTCCGCAAACTCCGGCACGAACGGCGCCCAGGTATTGGCGTCCGAACCGAGGCCCGGAATCAGCAGGATTGGATCGCCAAACCCGTGGCTTTCGTAGTAAATATCGATTTTGTTCACTCGAGCTTGCATTCTTCAAAGCGCGGTGGGGCAGGTCCGCCCCACCGCCGGAAACTACTGCAGGGACTTCAGCAACTCTTCGACATCCGCCCTGTCGGCCGCGTCAGGCTTCAATTCCAGATACTTCTGGAACTCGGTCTTGGCTTCCTGGTTCTTGGATTGGCCCAGCAGGGACATCGCGAGCTGGTAATGAGCGATCGGCTCATTGGGGGTGATCTGTACAGCCTTGCGGAAGGCGGCTTCCGCATCGGCGTACTTGCCGGAATTCGACAAACAGGCGCCCAGGTTGTAAGCCGCGCTGTAATTGGTCGGCAGGAGTTCCGATGCTTTTGTCAGCGACGGGATGGCTGCATCGAAATTCTGTTCGCGCAGGTAGCCGTTACCCAGCGCAAGATGCGCTTCCCCGAACGACGGATTGATCTTGATGGCTTCTTCAAAGTGCTGGCGCGCATCGGCCATCTGGTTTTTGCGTTCGAAGGCCACACCCAGGTTGAAGTGAATCGTGGCGTCGGCGGGGTCCGTCTCCAGGGCCTTCTGAAATGCCGCGATGGCCTCGTCGAACTTGCCCTGGTTCAGCAGCGCGATGCCCTTCTGCGCCTCGGCATGCGCGGGGGATTCGGCCGGCTTCTGCGTCGCTTCAGCCGCCTTCTGCACGGTCTGCATCTTAAAGTTGACTTCGGCAGGCTTGTCGGAAGGCGCGATGTGAAGATCCACGTAGCCGTACTGCACCGGAGCGTAGCCTTCCTTGGAAGGGGTGATCCGGTAGTCGCCGGACTGGATGCCGATGTGAACGAACTCGCCCTTGGCGTTCGTGGTTGCCGTGTACTTGGTCGGCCGGTCACCGGTGGCTGTAATCGTGATCGTCACCTTCTCAATCGGCTTGCCGTCGGCATCCTTGACCGAGCCCCGGACGCTGCCGGTCACATCGGCGTGGGCCCAGGCGGCGGCCAGCATCAAACAAATCAAATACGATATGCATCGTACGTACTTCATAATACTACCTCATTTAACGGTGAAGGTCGTTTCCCTGGAGATCGACTTCCCCGTAGCCTTATCCGTCAGGTTCACAGTCAGCTTGTAATTTCCGGGAGGAAACTTTTCCAGAGGGTAGCTTGTGGGAACCGTGATCTTCTTGCCGGTCACCAGACCGTTGGGCGGAGCGGGCGGTGTGGCCTTGGCGGCCTCCTTTTCGTGCTGGAAAGTGAATGTGACTTCCAGGCTCGGGGTGGTGGCGCCCGCCGCCATCTGGAAGTTGTAGCCCTCGTACACCACGATCATTTCGTCGGCCTTCGTGAAGATATGGTCAGTGCTGGCCTCGACCTTGATTCTGCCGAACGTGTACGCCTCCTTCTCGGGCTTGGCTTCCGGCAACTGTTTGAAATTCTTAGCCAGGATCAGCGAGCTCATGGACAAGCCCGCGCTGTAATTCGGAACACTGAGAGTCTGCTTGGCGCTGCCGATCTTGCCGCCGGCTACCACTGCCAGGTAGGCCGT
>DATIRX010000451.1:0-11619 GCA_035469225.1 Bryobacteraceae bacterium | reverse complement strand
GATCGATGATCTCGCGCCGCACGCCGGACTGCCAGTACGGGTCGCGCGCCGCGTTGGCCATCATGGTGGGACGCCAGGAGAAGCCGATGGATACGTCTTCGCCGGCGGACGTGCTGAGCCCGTTGTGACAGGCAAAGCAGCGGTCGGAGGTCTGGAACAGCGGCCCGACTTTCTTATGGGCGTCGGCACCCTGAAGCACAAGCGCGACCGGCAGAAACAATATGGCGCGGTTCATTTCCATCCATCCCTAAGGCCGCCATCGAACCAGTCCCAGAGGAGGTAAAACACGACCTGGGTGGCGCGGCCCATCGTATTGTTCATCGGAACCTGTACGCCGACGCTGGCGAGAATATGCTGGCGCTTGTTGAGCGAAACCTGTATCTGCGGCAGGATGTCCCAATTCGTTTTGGCGCCGTCCACCAGCTCGCGGTCGGAAAGAAACTCGAGCATGGGCGTCCAGGTCCTGCCGAAGCCCTTGTTCTGGGCAAACGTTTTGCCGATCGCGGTCCGCCAGAAAACAGCCTGAGGCGCATCCTTGGTATGGGTCGGCAATTCCGCGCCGATCATGGTCTGTACAAAACTCAGCGCGCGCGCTTTGGGAGGAAGCCGCTGGCCAAACGAACCGAAGGTTTCAAACACAGTCACGCCGTTCCCCAGACCATGGTCGGCGTTTCCGGTGGGCACGTTCACCTCTCCCTGCACGCTGAAGATCGAACCCGTCTTGGAACTGTGTGCGATCACGCGCTTGAATCCCAGGACCAGGTCGCCGGGGCCCGCAAACCAGGTGCCGGTATTCTGCTTCTGGAAGCTGAACGGGACGGTGAGTTCCAGCTGGTTCTTGACGCCGATGCGCTTCTCGTAGGTAATCACCGGTGATACACCCGCAGCCTGATTGGCATTGACCGTGGTGGTGAGCACGGTTTCATCTTCGGGAAAGGCTTTTTCGGTAGCCATGGCGCGCGGCATATTCAGCTCGCCCAGAGGCCAGCCCGGCTCGGTGCACTGGCTCCGAAGATACTGGATCACCATGTCGATTTGCTCGTTGGTCAGCGCCTCGGCAAAGGACGGCATGATTTCGTTGAAACCGCGGCCGTGCCCGCCCTCGTGGATGGTGGCCTTCCAGTCGAAGGCGCGCTCGCGGGTGCTGCCGTTGCAGTCGGTGAAATCGGGGAACGTTTTGGGCGGCTCGAAACCCAGGGTCGAGATGGGCTGTCCTTTCCCGTTGGGGCCATGGCAGCCGATGCAAGCCGCTTTGAATATCTCTTCGCCGGTATCCAGCTTCAGGGGCGCGCCGGCCTGCGATTGCGCATTGGCGAGGGAATGCGACCAGACCACCGCAAGCGCCGCGGCAACCGGCAAATAACCCCAAATAGACCAGCTCGCAATGGAAGAACGCAAGGATCTAGGTTAGCAAAGATGCATCGGGATTGAAGTCCCGCACGGGCTCAAGCCCGCCCTTCTGAACTAGAGAAAAGGGACTTGAAGAATCTACGGAACTGCCAGTGCTTCCCGGGACAGCGTTCCCAATCCGAGGGGGCGAAGCTGATGATGTTGGTGGTTCGTTCCACCCATAGCACCAGTTTGTCGGCGTTGGGATAGGAAACGTTGAAGACCACACCGTCGCCGCAGAAGTCGATGTTGTCCACCTTGGCTGCGGATCCATGCGAATAGGGGGTCGAGGGTCCCCAGTCCTGCTGAAACTTATCGAACGGATTGTACCTGCAGGGATTTTCGGGCGGGCACCACATCTTGTACGCAGCCTGAAAATCCTGCTTATCGAGAGCCGCGAAAAAGCGCTTGAGGGTCTGTTCCTGGCTCCAGGTCCGGAAGTACAGGTAAGAACCGGTGCCGACGGCGGCAATTACGATTACGGATAAGAGGATCCGCGTGATCCAGCGCCCGCGGCGCTGATCGGCAACTCCGTAGGTATCCAGGAAACCCGGCATTTATTTATTTGGCAGGATAGGCCTTGTCGTACGCGGCGACTACCTGGTCGGTGATTTCGATTCCGGTTCTAATGAACGGCGCTGCCGCGGAATCGACGATCAGATCCAGACCCTTCTCCTCGCCAACTTTCTTGAGAAGCTCCTGCATGCGGGTGCTGGCGCGGCGCACGGCCTCATCCCGCTCGGCTTCGACGTCGGCCTGCAGATCGTCGCTCATCCGCTGGAGCTGGGTCTGCTTGCGCTGCCCGCGGGCCTGCAAGTCGGCTTCACCGGCGGAGCTCAGCTTGCCCTGGCTGGCCTGCAACTGAGTCTGGATATCGGAAAGCTCCTGCTGGCCCTTCTGGAGGGCGTCCTGGCGGGGCTTGTACTTGGCCGCCAGCTCCTTGAGGGCTTTCTGGATCTCAGCCGTGCTCAGAACGGCATTCTGGAAGTTGACGACAGCCACCTTGGCTACTGTCGATCCGGCGGCCTGGGCCTGCGCCGGGGGAGCAGCCGAAACAAAAATCAAACCGGCGGCGCACAAGGCCACCACGGGAAGCTGGAAAAAACGCATGAGCGAGTCGAACTCCTTTGAAACCATTCTACTTTACTTCAATATCCGGGCCAGTACGTGCCCCATGTTCCCGCTGGGCGCCTGGATCCCCAGTAGCCGGGCCAAAGTGGGAGCAACATCCTCGACGCCGATGGTCTCCGGGTAACTTCCGGCCCGGATTCGCGCCGAGCCCAGGAATATCACAGGAACGTGGGTATCGTACTCGTAAGGCGAGCCGTGGGTGGTGCCGGTGGCATTGAAAATGTAATACGGTTCGGTCACGGTGAAGATATCGGGCGCGCGGTCCGGGTAGAATCCATTCCGGACCCGGAGATCCACCGGATCGTTTCCGCGAACTCCGGCGGCGAGCTGGGTCTTGGTATACACGCGCGCTATGTGGGGCTGCGCACGAATCGTGTCGGCAGCCACGTTTTGGATCTCGGCCATCAACAGCTTCTTGCCCGGTATCGGATCCGGGTTGAAATATATGACACCGTCGGCGCTGAAAGAGATCCATTGTCCGGCCCCGAATTTTTCGGTCAAGGCTTTCTCTGCCGCGGCGCGGTAGCCCGGCCATTGGATCCGGCCGCCGGGCTGCCCGCGTTTTTGATTCTCTTCCGGAACCGGCGTCGATCCGTGATCGGCGCTAAAGACCACCAGGACGCTTCCCCGCCCTGCGCGAACTTCCGCCGCGTCGATGAGTGCGCCGATCAGCTTATCCACGCGCTTGACCATATCGTGGATCTCGGGCGAATCCGGCCCGTCGCGATGGCCCACGTAATCGACGGAAGAGTAGCTGATGGCCAGCACATCGGTTTTGGAACCCGTGCCTAAGTTCTCAGCGGCCATTGCCCGGAGCGCGAGCGACTGCAACAGCTCGTCTCCGAAGGGCGACGCGTCCACGTTGTTGTAGAGCTGCGGCCCGGTGGTTCCAGGCAGCTTGTGACCCAGCCACTCCTGACCCGCGTATTGATCGGCGGGACGGGTGGCGTTGAACTCACGTACCCAAGCCGGCAGCTCGGGAAAATAGTAGGTGCTGGAGACGAAGTTGCCGGACTGTCCATCGAACCAGTACGCGCCATCGGCCTTCCTGCCGGCGGGAAGAATCGCGCTGCGGTCCTTGAGCGAGATGCCGATGACTTTGCCGCCCTTGCCCGAATTCTTGAGCTCGTCGCCGACCGTGGACACCAGCAACCGCGCGGGCGAAGATCCCGCCGGGCTCCCCTTGCCTCCCAGCAGCATCACCTTATCGTCCGAGACGCTGGTGACGACCTTACTCTCGGCGCGATCCCACCACTGGTTCCCGATGATGCCGCTCTTGGCGGGAGTCGCACCGGTCATGAATGTGGAGTGTCCAACGGCGGTAACAGTCGGCGAGGCGTCGTAGTAGGCGTTGGTAAAAACCGCTCCCTGCTCAAGAAGACGTTTGAGGCCGCCGGTGAACTCGGCGCGAAAGCGGGTCAGGTAATCGTAACGGAACTGATCCACGACAATCGCCAGCACCAGTTTAGGTTGGGTAGTCTGCGGCGCGGCGGGGCGCTGTTGTGCGCCGGCATAGGCGCACAGGCCCAGCAGAAGGACCAGAAATCGCTTGGGCATGGGATTTCTCAGTCTAGCAACTGTCCAGGAATGGCCCGATTACTGCCGGCCGTTGTTCTGGCGCGCCAGCTGAACCCGGGCGTTTTCGAGTTTGTCCTTGACCTTGGCCATTTCCGCCGAATCCAGCTCGGCGGGGGAACTGGCCTGCCATTCCCGCAGCGATGTTTCCCACTGGGCGATGGCCTCCCGGACTTTGGACGCCTTGAAGAGCACTTCGGCGTAATGATCGTGCATGGTCGGATCGCGCGGAACCAGGTCCACGGCCCGGCGCATGTTGTCTTCGGCTTCCGGAAGTCGTCCCATGCGGAAGTAGACCCAGCCGAGGCTGTCGAGATACGCGCCGTTATTGGGCTCGCTATCCACGGCCTTCTGGATCATGGCCAGCGCTTCCGGCAGCCGGATATTCCGGTCCGTGAGCATGTAGCCCAGGTAATTCAGCGTGGCCGGATTATCGGGCATCACGGCCAGGACCTTGCGGAATTCGGTTTCGGCGGCGGCAACATTCTTCTGCCTCTCGAACATGGCGCCGCGCTTGAACCACACATCGATTTTTTCTTCCTGGGATTCGGACAGTTTCTCGGCGGCGTCCAGGGCCTTGGCCGCGTCGTCAAACTTCTTGCCCTTGACGTAGAGATCGGACAGGGCCAGCTGAATCGCCAGGTCGTTCTTCCCGTCGATCAGCTTCTTTACATCGGCGACGGCGGCGTCGGTCTTGCCCATTTCGGCCAGCAACGAAGCCCGGCTTACCCGAACTTCGCGGTCATTGGGAAACTTCTTCACCGCGGCATCGGCTTCGTCCTGAGCTTTCGCAAATTCCTTGCCGCCCATGTAGGCGCCGATGATCATGGCGCTCGCGTGGGGAGCTTTGGAAGGATCGACGGCGGCGATCTGGCGGTAGCTATCGACAGCGGGCTGGGTCTGATCGGCCACCTGCTGCATCACAGCCAGCTGCTCCAGCAGCTGTACTCTGGCGTTGACCTGATCCGGAGTGTAGGTGGGTCTCTGGCTTTGCTGAAGAATACTTCGCAGATTCTCAATCGCCTCGGAAGCCTTGCCCTCGTCCCGCAAGATGTAGGTCTCGTTTAACTTGATCTCGACGCTATTCGGATCGATCCCCTTGGCCTTGTCGGACGCTTCGCGCGCTTTGACCAGGTCGCGCTTCTGGCGATAGAGCTGCGACATGCGGAGATACGAGTCGGCGTCGGTGGGGTCGTCATTCACCAGCTCCTGATAGGCCGCGAGCGCATCATCGTAGCGTTCGGCGGAGATCAGGAACATGGCCATCTTGCGCTCCAGCTCGGGACCATTCGGCGGATTCGATTCCAGGGCTCGACGCAAGGTGTCTGCCGCCAGACCGTATTCCTTCATCTGCTCATAGGCATCCGCCAGGCGCGTGAGGCTTTCGGCGCTGGGATCCTTTTCGGCAGCCCGCTTGAGCAGATTGGCGGCACCGGTTCCGTCGCCCTTGATGCCTAAAACCGTGGCCAGGCCCGTCAGGCCGTCCTCATTATCCGGCTCCAGATCCAGCGCCTTGCGGAATGCGCGCTCGGCCGCATCGGTATTCTGCGACGCGCTTTGCAGACGACCCAGCCAAACCCACGCGTTGGCATCCTTGGGCGCGAGCTCGGTGATCTTCTGGTATTCCTGGGTGGCCTGGCGCAGCATCTGTTCGTTCACGCGTCCGCGCTGTGCGTCGATCTGGCGGACGTAAATCCGCGCGAGTATGCGATGCGCCGCCAGATCGTTAGGATTCAGCTTGATGGCCTGTTCGCCGTCATTCTGGCCGTCGCGCATGCGGCCGCTCTGGCTGTACAGATCGGAAAGTTCCTCAGCCATGAGCGGCGAGGAAGGATCGGCCTTGAGCGCAGCCTTATAATTCTCGATGGCGTTGTTGACGTAATCGGTGCGATTGGTGCTGGCTCCGGCCAGCTCCGCGTACATGTGCGCTAGTGTGTAGTGGTAGTAGGCCGTGGCCCGGTCCGCGCTCGAGACAGGCGCGTTTCCCTGCCCCCAGCAGGCCCCACCGACCAGCAACAAGATCAGGAACACCGCGTTCAGTAGTCGCATATCGATTCGTTTTCCTTAACCCGGCCAGTTGCTCCACCGAAATTTGACCCGGCGAATCCTACACTCTTAGTATATCCGGCCCGTGAAACAGCTGTTCGGCACACGTTACGATGGCAGTCGTGGAGAGACCTTTGGTGGCGATCGTCGGCCCAACTGCATCGGGCAAGAGCGCTCTGGCGCTGCGCATCGCCCAGGCATTCCCGGGAGAAATCGTCAATTGCGACGCCCTCCAGCTGTACCGCGGCTTCAATATCGGCACGGCCAAGACGCCGGTCCCGGCCCGCTGCGGCATACCCCACCACCTGTTCGACGTGCTGGACCCCCAAACGGGTTTCTCGGCGGGCGACTATGCCCGCGTTGCCCGGGAGACAATCGCGGAAATCTCCTCCCGCGGACGTTTGCCGATCGTGGTCGGCGGCACCGGGTTTTATCTTCGGGCACTGCTGGACGGACTCCCTGCACTGCCCGCGCGCAATGAGATGCTACGCTCGCGGCTGAGCGATCGGGAGCGGCGCCGCCCCGGGGCGCTCCACAGGCTGCTGCGACGACTGGAACCGGCCGCGGCGGCCCGCATTCACGCTCGCGATATCCAAAAGCTGACTCGCGCCCTGGAGATCCGGATGTTGACCCGCGCGGCGCTGCCGTCGCCCTCCACGGCGAGCCCGTTAAAGGGCTACCGGCTGCTGCAAATCGGACTCTCACCCCCTCGGGCGCTGCTGGCGGAGGCCATCACTGCCCGGACTCGATGGATGTTCGAGGAAGGGCTGGTCGAAGAAGTACGGGGGCTGCTGGCGCAGGGTCTATCGGGCGATGAAAAACCGTTCGAATCGCTGGGATATAAGCAGGTTCTAGCGTATCTGCGCGGCCGGACGACCCTGGAACAGGCCCGGGAAGCGACCGAAATCGAGACTCGTCAATACGCCAAGCGCCAGCTGACCTGGTTTCGGCGCGACGCCCGCGTCACCTGGCTGGAGCGATTCGGGTCGGATTCCGAAGCGGCCTCGGCCGGCCTGGAGTCGGTCCGCAAGTTCCTGTCAGCATGACCGGTTAGCTTACTTCACGGAACCCTTCGCACGGCTACAGAGAACCCCGGAAACGGCCGATGGAGGGTAAGCCCCTTTTTATGAGTGCTACCCAACGAGATCAACGCCGCCGGGCCCAGCGGCGCAGCGTAACGGCGCCGTCGGTCATCCGCGTAGAACTGCGGGACGGCATGGGCAATGCGCGCATCGTGACGGCGGACCTGGTGGATTGGTCCGATACCGGACTCAGCATCACGCTGGTAGCACCGATAAAACCCGGGACGACCGTCCATGTGCGGGGCAAGCTGGGCGACGAGCGGATCGAAATCTCAAGGCGGTCGACGATCACCTGGTGCAACGAAGATCCCAAGGGCGGGTTCAAGGCCGGAATTGAGTTTCTGGATGGTAAGGCTGAGCGCGACCAGGCCCACCAGCAAAAACATCAGAACCACCAGAATCACCAGGGGACTGTGCCGCCGCAATTCCAGCAGCAGGATTACTACGAAATCATGCAGCTGAGTCCGAACGCCGACACGGAGACTCTGCATCGCGTCTACCGCCTTCTGGCTCAGCGCTATCATCCCGACAATGCCGATACCGGAAACTCGGAGCTGTTCGTGGGTCTTACCGAGGCATATCAGACGTTGAGCGACCCTGAGAAGCGGGCCGCCTACGACGCCCGGCACACCGCGGAAAAGCGCCTGCGCTGGAAGATTTTCGACCAAGCCACGGTCGCGAGCGGACCTGATGTAGAGCGCCGCAAGCGGCAGGGGATCCTGGCGCTGCTGTATGCCACGACCGTGAAAGACCCCGAACGCGCCTCCATGACGATTCATTCCTTCGAAGAGCTGCTGGGCTGCCCCAAGGAGCATCTGGAAGCGGCGCTGTGGTATCTGAAAGGCAAAGGCTTTGTCCAGCGCACCGACGGGGGACGCTACACGCTGACCGTCAACGGCTTCGAGGAAGCCGAGGAACGCTGCGTGAAGCCCATGCAGACGGCCGGCGAAATCGCCAGCGCCACGAAACCACAGTAGCCCGCTCCACGATTGTTAGACTGGGGAAATGCGGCTTCCCCTGCGCATCGCACTTGCCGCCGGCGCGGCCGCGATCTCGCTGTTCGCGGACGATACCGCCGTTCTTCCCTTTGCCAACGTTTCCTCCAGCTCGCTGCGAAACGTCGATTGGATCGGCGAAAGCATCGCGGAAGATTTGCGCGCGACGTTTTCAGCCCGAGGCATCCTGACATTGGAGCGCGACCGCATTGCCGAGGCCTATCGCCGTCTGCAGCTGCGGGAGCGGAGCGAACTGACCGAGGGCTCCATTCTGAAGCTGGGAGAGGTCCTGGACGCCGAGCACGTGGTGCATGGAACGTTTCTTTATACACCGGCAGCCGCGGTTACGCCGGGATCCACCCGTGCTTCCAAGGGATCGCTGAAAATTCAAGCGCGCGTCTCCGACCGCCGGCGGCTGCGCCAGAGCGCCGTTTTTGAGGAGAGCGGCGCGTTAGAGGATCTGGCAACGCTCGAAGCGCACCTGGCCTGGCGGGCCCTGACCGCCGTGGCTCCGGCGCAGGCGCCTGCCGAATCGGAGTTCCGCTCTCTGCGCACGCCCGTGCCTCTGGATGCGCTGGAGAATTATATTCGAGGGTTGCTGGCGGCCGCGCCAGAGCAGAAAGAAAAATACTTCGCGCAGGCCGCGCGCCTGAATCCGGATTTCTCTCCGCCGGCATTCGAGCTGGGCAAGATCCACTTCGAGCGGAAGGACTACCGCGAAGCGGCACAATGGCTGGAGCATGTAGGGCCGGCCGACAATCACTATCGCGAGGCCAGCTTTCTGCTCGGTATTGCGCGCTACCAGGCCGGCGATTTCGAAGCCGCCAACAAAGCCTTTCAAATGATCTCGGCCAAGGTCCCGATCAGCGTCGTGTGGAATAATCTGGGCGCCGCGGAGAGCCGCCAGAATCTGCCTCAATCCATCGACAGCTTCCGCAAGGCTCTCGATCAGGACCCCAGCGATCCGGATTATCACTTCAACCTGGGTTACGCGCTGTTCAAGAAAGGCGACTTCGCGGCGGCGGCCGACCGGTTTCGCGAGGTGCTGGACCGCGCTCCGGGCGACCAGATGGCGACGCTTCTGCTCGGCCGTTGCTTGAAGAAGCAGGGATTGCGCGCGGCCACACCGTCCGATGCGCGCCTCCAGGCGTTGGAGCGGCTCAAGTACACCTATGAGGAACGCGTGTACTTCCAGCTCAAGTCGATTCTGGAATCGCGTCCCTAAGCGGCACTTGTCGGTGGTGCGCTAAATCTGTGTTGCTGAAGTTTTCGACACTCGCCGGACGATGAGCGCAATAAAATAGGCCAACATTCCATAGAACACACTTCCAAACCAGATCATCAAGCTGTAGTCGCTGCCAGCCCATTCATTTCCGCCATCAACGAACAAAGTAATTATGTAGGGTGGCATTACGAGAACCACGCCAATCAAGTGAAATGGGTTGTTATCTCCAGCAAGCTCCGTGCCGCCCACAGCTAAGAGAGATGCCGATTCCTATAGCTAGGCAGACAAGAAGCAGTTTCACCGCTCCGTAGATCGGCAGTTTTAGTCTAAGCCTCCAGTAGCTCCCTGACGCTCCACACGTGATCGCTAATGCCCGCTGCCATTGCGGGAGTCGTGCGGATCGACTTGTGGACGCGGCCAAAGTTATACCAGCAGTACCAAAGCGAAGTCGCTGCCCAATGGTTCTCCCACTTTTTACTGAAGCCGTTAGTAAGCCGAGTGAAGGGCCGAAGCCCCATGCGAAGCGAAAGGTTGCTGCGCTCCACTATCGACGTGCAAATACGTTCGGGGTCGGGGTGACCCATGACTGGGACTACCTCTCCGCGTTACAATCGCCCACTATTGTTGCCATTCTCCGAAGATGAAGCCACGGAGTTTCAGAGGTGATCCCCTGGCGGCCGGCGCTAGCGAGGCCGCCACCAGGAGCCACACAGATTTAGCGCACTACCCACTTGTCCATGAAGGCATACTTCTCCGTTATAATCCTTAAAGCTCATGCTCGAAGCCTTTGGAGCTTCGGACCCAGGTTGCGTCCGCAGCAATAATGAAGACTATTTTTTGGTGATCCCCGCCATCGGACTGTATTTGGTGGCCGACGGCATGGGGGGGGCACAGGCGGGCGAGCACGCCTCGCGACTGGCGGCCGAAACCATCCAGCAGGCCGTCACGCTAAACAAGGCCATGGATTCCGATGGTCTGGTGGTGGCCTTTGGCCGCGCCAATCAGCGCGTGATGGACGCTGCGTCGGCGAATCCGGAGATGGACGGAATGGGCACCACCCTGGTGGTCGCCCTGGAGAGCAAAGGCGAGCTGCTGATCGCCAGCGTCGGAGACAGCCGGGTATACACGTTTGAGAACGGAATCCTGAACGCCGTCACCGAAGACCAGACCTGGGTCAATGAAGTCGGCCGCCGGCTCGGCATCGATGAAGAGAATCTGAAGAGCCATCCCATGCGGCACGTGCTGACCATGGCCATCGGCGTCTCCGAAAATCTTCGCGTCCATACCTACCGGATCAAGCCGACCCCGGGCATGCTGATTCTGCTGTCAAGCGACGGCCTGCACGGGGTAGTAGACGACGAGGAGATTAAGAAAGGGCTGGCCTCTGACGGGTCGCTGGAGGCCAAGAGCAAAGACCTGATCGCTTCGGCCCGCTCGCACGGCGGGCCGGACAATATCACCGTAGTGCTTTTGCGCGCGACTTAAAGCAAGAAGAGAACCGACCATATCCGGTCACCTGGCCCGATATGGTCAGTGCGCTGGACGCGCATTCGCCGCTGTTTATCGGTCGTTGCGGTTGCGGTTGCCGTTGCCGTTACCGTTCCCTTGATTCCGGTTATAATCCCGGTTCCTTCGGTCCCGATCCCAGCGATGATCGTGCTGGTACTGACGGTCGTTGCCGGACCAATATCCGTCATAGAACTGTTCCCCATCGTAGCGGGGACTTACCCAAGCGGCGCCTTCATAGGGAGGCCTGGTGTAGTATCCGGCGTGCCAAACATAACGATTGTTGGACGGATACCAATAACCGTCCACCCATGAATATCCAGGGCCAGGGCTGTTCGGACGAACCCGAACCAAGCGCGGTGCCGGTGGTGCGCCAATCCTGATTCCTACCGAAAACTGCCCGAACAGTGAACCGCCTGCCAATAACATCGCTGCCAGTAGTAATTTCTTCATTTGAACTGAATGTCCTCTGCCAGGTTAGTGGCACGTGCACGGCCAAACCAGGCGGTCGTCAGGGCAACAGATATTTGTTAGGAACGTTCCGGACCTTAGGCTCGGTACCGTATTTCTTCCGGTAAAGGTAGGCTATGTTGCTGTAGATGTCCTGTTCACGCCGATGGAACTGGCGGTATAGACCGCATTGGGCATAGGAGATCGGCGTCACGTCGAA
>DATIRX010000450.1:0-18851 GCA_035469225.1 Bryobacteraceae bacterium | reverse complement strand
ACCGGCGGGAACTTTTGTCGGCAAGCCGGTGTCTGACACTCTAGGCCGGCAGTAACGGGCTCAATGGAATTATTTAAGAAAACCAACTTTGACTTTCTCGGCAACAAGTGGCCCTTCATCGGCCTATCGCTCCTGTTGACGGCGGCTGGATTGATCAGTATCGGCATGAAGGGCATGCGCTACGGGATTGACTTCAAAGGGGGCGCCCAGATTTGGCTGCGTTTCTCGCAGGAACCGCCCGTGCAGCAGATCCGTTCGGCCCTGGAAAGCAAGTTGCCCGGCGAGATCGTGGTGCAGCAGATCAAGGGGAAGCCCGAGGTTCTGATCGACACCGAGATCAAGGACGAGAAAGAGTTGAACGCCAACCGCCAGCTGATTGAGGAGACCTTGCGCGGCATGTTCGGCGAGACCGGCGGGAAGATGGACCTGAATAACTCCTCAGCGACGGAGCTGGCGGACCGGCTGCGTGGACCGCTTCAGCAGGCCGGCGTTCCTCTGTCCGAGGAGGACCTGCAGAATATGTGCTCCGCCATCAGCGTCTACCGCGCCGAACATGGCGGCATTCTGCGTTCGATGGATGAGCTTTCCGGCGTGAAGGGTGTGACGCCCAAGGTGATTGAGACGCTAAAGGCCAACGTCGGCCTGGGTCCGTTTACGATTTTGCAGACCGAAGTGGTGGGCCCCAAGATCGGCGAGGAGCTGAAGACCAAGGCGCTGCTGGCGACGCTCTATGCGCTGGCGGGAATGCTGGTGTACATCGCTTTCCGCTTCGAATGGATTTATGGTGTAGCGGCGGTGGTGGCCGTGTTCCACGACACCATCATCACCATCGGGCTGTTCTCGCTTTTCAACAAGCCGATTTCGCTGACCGTGGTGGCGGCACTGCTCACCCTGGTGGGTTATTCGATGAACGACACCATCGTGGTTTTCGACCGGATCCGGGAGAACCTGAAGATGTCGCGCCGCGATTCGCTGGCGAACATTATCAATCTCAGCATCAATCAGACTCTGAGCCGGACCGTGCTGACCAGCGGCCTCACGCTGCTGACAGCCCTGGCGCTATTTTTGTTCGGAGGAGATGTGCTGAACGGGTTTTCGTTCGCCCTCGTAATGGGTATTATTGTGGGGACGTATTCGTCGGTTTTTGTCGCCAGTCCAATTTTGGTATTCTGGCAGAACTTCCGTGGCAAGGGGAAACCCGCCGCGGCCGTGCCGGTGGCTCGGGAAACGGCCGCCACACGCAAGGCTGTACGAGGCTAGTGCAGTTCGGGAGATAGGAGATTGGGATGTTCGATCAGACTTTCGTAGATGGAGTCGGGAAAACAAACAAAAGCTGGACTGTGACGCTGTCCTTCATCGTCCAGATCGGGATCATCGCGGTATTAGTCATTCTCCCTTTGATTTTTACCGACGTGCTTCCGAAAGCGACGCTGGTGAGCATGCTGCAAGCGCCGGCCCCGCCTCCGCCTCCTCCTCCGCCTCCTCCTCCCACGCCTGTCAAAGTCATTAAGGTTCCGCCACGCCAGTTCGATGCCGGGAAGCTGATGGCGCCCAAGGCGATCCCGAAAGAGATCGCGATTATCAAAGAGGAAGAGCTGCCGCCCTCGGTTGCCAACGTATCGGTGATCGGTGTGCCCGGCGGTGTGCCGGGAGGAACGCCTTCCATCGGCAATCTGGCTGGTATCGCTCCGCCACCTCCGCCGCCTCCGCCGCCTCCGCCGCCCAAGAGTGACAAGCCCGTGACGGTGGGCGGAAAAGTTTTTGAAGGTCGAATTGTGAAGCGGGTTCCGCCGGATTATCCTCGAGTCGCCAAACTCGCGCGCGTGCAAGGCGCGGTTCGTTACACGGCGGTGATCGGGAAAGACGGCAAGATTCGCGATCTGAAGTACGTGTCCGGACCGGCAATGCTGGCGACTCCGGACGTGATGAGGTCGGTATCCGAATGGGAATACCAGCCTTATCTGTTAAACAACGAGCCGGTGGATGTGATCACCGAGATTACAGTGAATTTTGTATTGAACTAGTAGCGGCCGCGGCGTGCCAAGCGTCCGCAGTCTAAAATCAACTCGCAGGAGATTAAATCATGGTTTTTCAGTTGCAATCGTGGGCATTCATGCTCCTTCAGGAACGGGCGGTCAGCTTCGACCTGATGACGATGTGGTCCAATATGCAGTGGCCGGCCCGTACCGTCGTGGTCGTCCTGTTCATTATGTCGGCGTGGTCTATCGGCGTAATGATTGACCGTTGGATCGCTTATAACGGAGCGCGCAAGCAGTCCCGCGCCTTCGCCCCGGCCGTGGCCGGTGCGCTGCGCGAGGGTAAGCTCGATGAGGCCATCAAGATCGCCGACCGGTACGGCAAGAGCCACCTGGCCAAAGTGGTTGTCGCCGGTCTGCAGGAGTTCCGGGCGCATCAGTTGAGTTCGGAAATCTCAGGTGAAGAGATCGAGGCGTCCAAACGCGCCCTGGAACGTGCGCAGGCCATCGTGCACGCCGAACTGAAACGCGGCGTTTCGACCCTGGCGACCATCGCTTCCTCCTCTCCCTTCGTGGGATTGCTGGGAACCGTTGTCGGCATCATCAACGCGTTCAAGGGAATCGCGACGGAGAAGTCCAGCGGTCTGAGCGCAGTGGCCGGAGGTATTTCGGAAGCGTTGGTCACCACCGCCGTCGGTTTGTTGGTCGCCATCCCCGCGGTCTGGATGTATAACTACTTCAGCAACCGCGTGGAAGCGTTCGACGTCGAGATGGGTAACTCCAGTTCGGAGCTGATCGATTACTTCCTCAAGCGGACCCAGAAGGCCGGCGCAGGCAAGTAACAGCGCTGGCGAATTGGCGTTTGCGAGTTGATGAATGGGATGGGGCGCCGCGGCCCAGCGGCGTCTCCGTCCGAAGTGAGTGCGGCAGGAGTACGGGAGTAATGATATGAAGAAGCCGGAAGCACCAAAAGTAGTCTCCGAGATCAACGTCACGCCGATGGTGGACGTCATGCTCGTGCTGCTGATCATTTTTATCGTGATCACGCCCTTGCTCACCAAGGGCGTCACGGTGGAATTCCTGAAGGCCAAGAACCAGATTCCGATGCAGAACGCCGACAAGGAAGACGCGATTCTGATCTCGGTTTCGCGCAACGGGCAATCGTTCCTGAGTCCCGGCAACAAGCAGGTGTCGCTCGAGGAGCTTCCCACGCGCGTCCAGGATCTGCTGACCAATAAGCTGGACAAGACCGTGTATATCCGAGCCGATGCCCGCGCCAAGTACCAGGCGGTGGAAGATGTGGTGGATAATTTGCGGGCCGCCGGGGTCGACCAGCTCGGGTTGATCACGGAATCCCCGACGGATCGCTCGGCGCAGACTGCGGCGGCGGTTCAGTAGTAGCAGGCAAGAAGGGTAAGGAGATTCTTTTATGGCAATGAACGTAGGCGGGGGCCCGGCAAATGCCGATATTAACGTTACGCCGCTCATCGACGTGCTTCTGGTTCTGCTGATCATCTTCATGGTGATCACGCCCTTGACTCCTTACGGGCTGGAGGCCATCGCGCCGCAGCCGCCCAAGAAGAATCAGCCTGAGCAGAATAACGATCGAACCGTGGTCATCGTGATCGAGAAAGACCGGTCGATGAAGATCAACGAGGAGCCCACCGACTTCGATCGCCTGGGGCCCCGGCTGGACCAGGTTTTCAAGACGCGCGCCGAGCGCGTAGTGTTCGTTAAAGGCGATCCGGATCTGGACTATCAAACTGTCGCCCGCGCGATCGATATCGCCAAGGGCGTTGGCATTGACAAGATCGGCCTGATGACGCCCAAGATCGAAGCGGGCGAATAGTCCGACACCAGGAAATAGTTCACGAGGAGAAGAGTAAATGCGCAGAATTCCGACCCTGAGTGCCGCCTTGCTTGCCGCGGCCATCGTATTGGCGGGGACCGGCTGCAGTTATCTGAAGTCCCGCGATCATCTTAATCAGGGAATCGCGTCCTTCCGCAACGCCAAATATAGCGACGCAGTGGAGCACTTCGAGCAGGCTATCAAGCTCGATCCGCAGTGGTCCACGCCGCGCCTGTACCTGGCCACCTCCTACATGGTCCAGTGGATTCCCGGCGCCGAATCACCGGAGAACCTGGAGTTTGCCCGTAAGGCAAAGGAGGAGTTCCAGAAGGTTCTGGACAAGGACGCCAACGACAAGAACGCGCTGGCATCCCTGGCGATGCTGGCGTTCAATCAGGCGCAGTCTCTGCCCCTCGATCAGAAGCTCAAGATGTTCGATGAGTCCGCGAAATGGCAGCGCCGGCGCATTGAAGTGGACCCTAAGGAAAAAGAGGCCTACTACAGCCTGGGCGTGATCGCGTATCAAAAGTGGATTCCCGCGCTGATGACGGCCCGCTCCAATCTGAGGATGCGGCCCGAGGATCCCGGCCCCTTGAAGGACAAGAAGGTCAAGGAAGAGCTGAAGGCAGACTACGGCCCCATCGTCGAAGAAGGGATGCAGAACCTCAACAAAGCCCTGGAAATCGACCCGGAATACGACGATGCCATGGCCTACCTGAACCTGCTGATCCGCGAGCGAGCGGACCTGCTGGATAGCCCCGACGATTATAAGAAACAGGTGGAAGTCGCCGACGGCTGGCTCCAGAAAGCCTTGGATACCAAGAAGATCAAGGCTGCCCGCGCCGCCAAGCAGCCCACCGGCATCCACACCGAAAACTAGCTGGTAGGGCAGGATACGATCCTGCCCCGCTTTACCCGCTTCGATACACTGGTATCACTGGATGACACCGGAATCCATGGATGCCGTTTCTCCGCCTGTAGCGTTGCCTGTGGCCGCGCCCCCGCCCGAACCGGTCCCTTCCGTCGAGGCCCTGTACAGCGCCCTGGAAGCGCGGCTGAGGGAAACCCGGCCTAAAGAGGACCTGACGCCTCTGGAACGGGCCTATCGCTTCGCCTCCGAGCGCCACAAGGGCCAGAAACGGGTTTCCGGCGAGCCCTACATGACCCATCCGCTGCTGGTCACCGGCCTGCTGGCGGACATGCACATGGATATGGTCTGCCTCCAGACCGGCCTGCTCCACGACGTCGTCGAAGACACCTCGGCGACCCTGGAAGAGGTGCGCCAGGAGTTTGGGGCGGAGGTGGCCCGCTGCGTGGACGGCGTCACCAAGCTGAGCAAGCTGGACCTGGCCTCGCGCGAGGAGCGCCAGGCCGAAAGTGTCCGCAAGATGCTGCTGGCCATGGTCAACGATATCCGGGTGATCCTGGTAAAGCTGGCCGACCGCCTTCATAACATGCGGACCCTGGGCTCGCTGCCGGAGGAAAAACGGCTCCGCATCGCCCAGGAAACCATCGATATTTACGCGCCCATCGCCCACCGCCTGGGTATGGGAAAGATCCGCAGCGAACTGGAAGACCTGGCGTTCCGCTATCTGGAGCCCGAGGCTTCCGAAGGCCTGCTGCGCGAATTCGAAGCCGCCCGGCCCGGGAATGAAGCCTTTCTCAATACCATTAAGCACATCGTGGACGTCAACCTGGCTCGCGAAGGCATTCCCGCGCGGGTTGAAATTCGCGTCAAGCGGGCCTACTCGGTGTTCCAGAAGCTGAAGCGGCAGAAGATCACGCTCGATCAGGTCTACGACCTTCTCGCCGTGCGCATCATTACGGATTCGGTCAAGAACTGCTATGCGGCCCTGGGCGTGATTCACAACGAATGGCATCCCATCCCCGGCCGGATCAAGGATTTCATCGCCATCCCGCGCCCCAATCTCTACCAGTCGCTGCACACCTCCGTGATGGGGCCCGAGGGCCGTCATTTCGAAGTCCAGATCCGCACCGATGAGATGCACCGCATCGCCGAGGAGGGCATCGCGGCGCACTGGAAATACAAAGAAGGCCGCCGCGGTCCGGCCGACGACGAACAGCAGATCGCCTGGCTCCGCCAGCTGGTCGAATGGCAGCGCGATATGCGCGATTCCGGCGAATTCATGTCCACCCTGAAGGTGGATCTGTATCCGGAGGAGGTGTACTGCTTCACGCCCAAGGGCCGCGTGATTGCATTGCCGCGCGCCGCAACTCCCATCGATTTCGCCTACGCCATCCACTCCGACGTCGGCAACACGTGCGTGGGAGCCAAGGTGAACGGGCGCATTGTGCAGCTCAAGCAGGCTCTGCGTAACGGGGATGTGGTGGAGATTCTGACTCAGGCCAACCATCTGCCCAGCAAAGACTGGCTGTCGGTGGTGAAGACCTCGCGTGCCCGCAATAAGATCCGGCACGTGATTAACACCACCGAGCGGGTGAAGGCTGTCGAAATCGGCCAGAAGTATCTGGAACGGGAGGCTCGCCGCCTGGGAGTGCAGCTCAGCCGCATTCCGGGCAGCCAGTTCGACGAGGTAACGGCCTCCTACGGCTGCTCCAAGATGGAGGAACTGTACGCCGCGCTGGGGTATGGAAAATATTCCGCCCGGCAGGTGCTGCAGAAGCTTGCCCCCGAGCTGGTCCCGGCGGAGGCTCCTCCGCCCGCCCTACCCGCGCCGGAACGCCCGGCCGCCGTCCGCCCTGGAGACAATCAGGACCTGGTGGTCCAGGTTAAAGGCGTCGACGACCTGCTGACCTATCGCGCCAAGTGTTGCAACCCGATCCGCGGCGAGCCCATCATCGGCTACGTGACCCGAGGGAAGGGAATCGCGGTGCATTCCGTGAATTGCAGCAACGTCCAGAATCTGATGTACGACGCCGAGCGCAAGATCGACGTGGAATGGGCCCGCGCCGTAAGCCACACCTTCCCGGTGAAGCTGGTGGCGCGCACCGAGGACCGGCCCGGCATGTTGAGCCAGATCACTACGGCGCTGTTCACCGAGCAGACCAACATCCGCAGCCTGGAAACCCACGGCGGCGAGAACGACGGCGGCGCCACCATAGACATGACCCTGGAAGTCAAGGACAAGCGGCAGCTGGAGC
This sequence comes from Bryobacteraceae bacterium, assembly GCA_035469225.1. Lineage (GTDB taxonomy): Bacteria > Acidobacteriota > Terriglobia > Bryobacterales > Bryobacteraceae > Palsa-187. The sequence continues at coordinate 11,903 of DATIRX010000450.1, read as the reverse complement.
GCGTGATTTCGGCGATCCGCCGCATCTCCGGCGTCCGCGACATCGAACGAGTGAATGAACGCACCTGAACCCGAGCACATCGCCATTTCCAAGTCGAAAGGCATCAAGATCGACTGGAAAGACGGCCATCGCAGCGAATACGCACTGGGATACCTGCGTGACCAGTGTCCCTGCGCCACTTGCACCGGCGCGCACGGCACTCCGCCGGAACGAACCAATTATTCGGCTCCCAAGGCGGCTACCCCGTTCCAGATGTTTACCCCTACGCTCAAGATGCTGAACGTGGAGCCGGTGGGCGGGTACGCCATCCGCATCGATTGGAGCGACGGCCACGGATCGGGGATTTATTCGTTCGACTACCTGCGGTCGATCTGCTCCTGTAGCGCGTGCCGCGCCCCAACACACGCTTAGTCACCATCCTACGCGGCGTAGGCCCTTGACAACATCGAAATGCCGGTCCCGGCTCAGGATCGGCAAGTCATGCTGGCGGCGGCCCAACCGCCGCGATCGAAGCGCGGCTATCCGAAGCGTTCAGTCGTAAATGCAGAAGAAGCGCCGCTGCATCGTGTCGATGCCTAGTTTCAGCCGCGGCAATGCCCGGCGTGCACCTGCGGACTGGTCTTCGGCATTGGGGAGCCGGAGTAACCGGTCGTACAATTCAATCGCCTTCCGGCGAGCGTCCGCCGCTCCATCCTGATACTTGCGGCGGTCTGCATAATCGTCGTTATCGCCGGCCAGGCTCAGCGACCACCAGGTTTCATAACTCTGTGCCAGCAGCAGCAAGATCCGCGCGCGCAGCGAGGATTTGGGGCGAACGCGCAGAAACCGCTCACCATTTGCGATCACGGCACGGAATTGATCGCTGCCGCTCGCGCAAGCCGACTGCGTCTCCCAGCCGCGGCTCAGGAGCAGCCGGAAAGCCGGTTCACCCCAGGCTGTGCGGTTGTACTCCCGCCAGACGCGCCAAAGGAGTTCGTGATTGTAATGCCACACGCCGCCGAGTTCGTCCCACTGGAAGGTCAGGCCGTAATTGGTCAGGAGTTTCCGCTCCGCATCCCATTCGGGCGACTGGCGCTCGGTCACCAACAACCGTCCCGCGAGCCGGTCGCCGGCCAGCATCATCCGTGCACGGCGCTCGGCGGAGCCGGTCTTGCTGGCGTCGAGCACCTGCAGCAAGGCCGGCCACACAGCCGCATGCTCCCCTTCCGGTCGCGCTTCCGAGGACAACTCAGATGCCGCCTTTGGAAACTCCGCCAGTTGACGGGCGAGCTGCCGGTCCAAAGGCGTTCCGGATTCCGCCCATTCCGCGATCTCCGAATCCCGGAAGCGGCGGTCGGAGGCGAGGACGTCCAGCAGCGTGCGGCGGCGCGCTTCCAGGTGCAGGCTTGGTGCCGTGCCTGGTTGCTGGTACAGGTAGAGATAAATTTCCAGGTCGTTGGTGCGCCATCGCCGCACGTTGCGCCAGAACGCCGATCCGACCTCATTCACCTGGCCCGGATCCTGCCCGGCGCCGAAACGTGTAGTCAGCCGAGCCGATAGCGCCCCGCGCGCTTCTTCGAGCTGTGCGGGCGGCGGTCCTGCGATGGAAGTGCGAAACTGTTCCAGGTGCGCGGTGACGGGCTCGTCGGGGCTAAGCGCGTAAAAGAGCCACTCGACGTCCAAAGATGGTCCGGCTTCCGAGCAACGATAACTCCACAGCTCGTCGGGAATGGTCGGGTGCTCGCCCTCCGGATAGCGCCGGCAAGCAGCTTGCGGATGCATCCGCTGCCAGGCTGCATACGCATCCCAGCTCGTCGCCTCAAATTGCTGCCAGGCCGATTCCAGGGATGCGGCCGAAGACTCCAACGGTTGCGATCCCGCGGAGCTCGCCAGGAACAGAAACACCCCCAGCCGTTTCACGATCCCATCGTCCCAGATTCCTGGAACGGCGGGTAGCGGCCGCTCAAACTCGCCAGACCACGTCTCCGGCCACCACCGTCGCGATCGGACCGCCTCGAAATGCCTTCCCGTCGAACGGCGAATTGCGGCTTTTCGAGAAGGATTTGTTCACGTCGTAGGTCCAGTCGCGGTCCAGCGAGAAGATAGTGACATCGGCGGCCGCACCTTTGGCCAGCGTCCCGCGGTCGATTCCCAGAATTCGCGCCGGACCCGCCGTAAACAGCTCCACCATGCGCGCTACACCAATGGAACCCGGATGCACCATCTGCTCGAGGGTCACGCCGATGGCTGTCTCCAGGCCCAGAATTCCGAAAGGACAGCTCTCGAACTCCTGCATCTTCTCGCTTCCGGGATGCGGAGCATGATCGGTCGCAATCGCATCGATGGCGCCATTCGCCACCCCCTCCAGCACGGCCGTAACGTCGCGCGGCGCGCGCAGCGGAGGCTTCATCTTGTAATTGCTGTCGTACGGCTTCATGTCGCGATCGGCCAGCGCCAGATGATGCGGCGTCGCTTCGGCCGTAACCGCAAGTCCCCGGCTCTTGGCGAACTTCACCATCTCCACCGAATGCCGCGACGAAATGTGGGCCACGTGATACCGCGCCCCGGTAACGTCGGCCAGTAGAATATCGCGCGCCACCATGACGTCCTCCGAGCATCCGGGAATTCCGCGCAGACCCAGCCGCACCGACTCGGCCCCTTCATGCATATCGCCGCCGGCGCTCAGGTGCAGATCTTCGCAGTGGTTGATCACCGGCATCCCCAGGCTGCGCGCGAACTCCATGGCCCGCCGCATTACCCGCGCGTTCATCACCGGACGCCCGTCGTCTGAAATGGCCACCGCGCCGGCCTGCTTCATGGAACCGATGGCAGCCAGTTCTTCGCCCAGGCTCCCCTTGGTGATCGCACCGATCGGAAATACGTTGACTACTGCGTGCCGCCGCGCCTTTTCAATCATGTAGCTGGTGACCGTGGCGTTATCGTTCACCGGTTTGGTGTTGGGCATGGGGCATACCGATGTGAACCCGCCGGCAGCCGCCGCGCGCGAGCCGCTCTCAATGGTCTCGGCATGCTCGAAGCCCGGCTCGCGCAAATGCACGTGCATGTCGATGAATCCCGGCGCAACCAGCAGCCCGGTTGCGTCGAACACGTCAGCGCCCGATGGTTGGGTGATGTTCGGACCGACGCCCTTAATGACCCCGTCCTCGATCCACACGTCCGCCACGCCGTCGTAGCCCGACGCCGGATCGATCACCCGGCCGTTCTTAATGAGCAGTCGCGCCATCTGTTTTCCTGACCGCTAATACGCGTTCCAGCACCGCCATCCGCACGGCGATTCCATTCTCTACTTGATTCAAGATCACCGATCGCTGCGAGTCCGCCGCCTCCGAGGAAATTTCCCGGCCGCGGTTGATGGGGCCCGGATGCATCACAATCGCATCGGGCCGGGCCTGCTTCAGGTGCTCCAGGCGCAGGCCGTAAAACTGGAAGTACTCGCTGGCTGAAAAACCCGGCTCGTGCTGCCGTTCCAGCTGCACGCGCAGCATCATGATGACATCGGCGTTCCGGATCGCCTCATCCATACTGGTGGTCAGCGTCACGCCCGCGGCAATTTCCTTCAGCGGTTCGGGCAGCAGCGACGCCGGTCCGCACAGCACGATATCCGCTCCGAACTTCGAGAGCAGGTACACATTCGACCGGGCCACGCGGCTGTGCGCGATATCGCCGATAATGGCCACGCGCAGTCCCTCGAGCTTGGCTCCCCGGTCCAGGATGGTGCGTGCATCCAGCAGCGCCTGCGTGGGATGTTCATGCGTTCCGTCGCCTGCGTTGATGATCGGTATCCCCAGGTGACGCTGCAGAAAGTGCGGAGCCCCCGATGCCGCGTGCCGCATGATGATGGCGTCCGGCCGCATGGCCCCGAGCGTATTCAGCGTGTCCACCAGAGATTCGCCTTTGGAGACGCTGGATGCCTGAGCGGTGATCGAAACCGCGTCCGCCCCCAGGCGCTTGGCCGCGATCTCGAAACTGGTCCGCGTGCGCGTGGAAGCCTCGAAGAACAGGTTCACCACCATGCGGTCGCGCAGGAGATCGTACTTCCGGAAACTCTGCCCCTCCCGCGGCTGAAAATCCCGAGCCCGGTCCAGAATCTCCTGGATTTCCCCGCGTGAGAGTGACTCGATCCCCAGCAGCCCCTGCGCCACGTCAGCCTGCCTTCTCTGTCAGCAGAACCTTTTCCATCCCGTCGATTTCCTGAAACTTCACTTCCACAATTTCATTCGATGTGGTTTGAATCGTGCGGCCGATGTAACGCGCTTCGATCGGAAGCTCGCGATGGCCGCGGTCGATCAGCACCAGCAGCTGTACGCGCGCCGGCCGGCCGTGATCGAACAAGGCATCCAGAGCCGAGCGCGTCGTGCGCCCGGTGTACAGCACATCGTCGGTGAGAATCACATCCTTGCCGGCCACCGGGAAGGGAATATCCGTCGCGCTCACCACGGGCTGATTGCCGACGGTGGAAAGATCGTCCCGATACAGCTGGATGTCCAGGATCCCGACCGGCACCTTGCGCCCCTCGATCGCTTCGATCTTGCGGGCCAGCCTCTGCGCCAGCGGCACGCCCCGGCGGCGGATGCCGATGAGTACCAAGTCTTCCGGATCCGTCGTTTTTTCCAGGATTTCGTGAGCCAGGCGGACCAGCGTCCGGTCGATTTCCGACGCACTCATCAACTGGCTTTTTTCGCGGGTAGGGCTCATGGGTAAACGCTCCAGGTTAGCACACGCGGGCAGGATCTAATACCGGCGCAGCCGCTGCCGGATATCCTTGGTCAGCTTCTCCACGTCATCCAGCTTCTTCAGGGTTTTGAGCGACACTAGATAGCGATCGCCTTTTTCCAGATCGTCCTTGATCTCTTCGGCCAGCCGCGCCAGATCCCCGGCATCCTTCAGGTTCCGCTCATAGTCCACGCGTATGATTTCGTCGCGCTGGGATTTACCGTTGGGCAGCTTGACATCGGCCGGATCCGGAGCCGGCCGATTTTGCGCCAGCAGGATGCAAACTGTGCCCACAAACAGGCCTAAAGGTCGCAAACCCGAATATCTCATGTTTACAATGTTACATGCTGATTTTGTTGGTCGCCTTGCTGGCTTTCGCCGGACAGGCCCTGTGCGCCGACCTCGAAATTCGCTACTCCGCTCTGGAGCGCATGGTCGCGTCGCAGATGTTCACCCAGGAGGGCCGCCGCTACGTCCGCGGCAATCAGGCGGCCAGGTGCCAGTATGCGTACCTGGAAGCGCCCAAATTGAGCGCGGCCAACGGGCGTCTCCAGGTCGCTGCGCGCTTCAGCGGCAGTTCCGCGCTGGATCTCTTCAGTCGCTGTGTCGGAATGGGTGATTCGTTCAATCTCACGGTAACCGCCGTGCCTGTGCCTCGTAAGGGCGCTATCGGCTTCGAGGATGCCCAGGTAAGCACCCCCAAGGACTCCTACTACATCCGCCGCGTCCGCACCGCCATGACCCAGAGCTTCGACAAAGATTTCAAGATCGACATTCGCGACCAGGCTCGCCGCCTTCTGGAGCAGCCCGCATCAATGAACCCGATCTATCAGCAGGAACTCAGGGATCTGGAGCTCACCGCGGTACGCGTAACTCCCGACGCCCTGGTCCTGGTGATCGACTTTAAACTCGTCGTGAAATAGAGATGGTGAAGTAGCGATGCGTTGTGCGCGATCATAGAGGTCTCCCTCATGCAGCCCGTCAACATCGGCATCATCGGACTCGGGAACGTCGGCCTCGGGACTCTGGACGTCCTGGCGGAAAATGGCGACCTGATCGCGCAGAAGCTGGGCTTTCCGCTGTGCGTGGTGGCCCTGTGCAGTCGCGGCGTGGCCCAGCGGCATGTGCCGGCCGCCTTTTCCGCCGCGCATCGCACCAGCGACTGGCGCGAAGTGGTGAATCATCCTGGCGTCCACATCGTGGCCGAACTGGTCGGCGGCGTCACCACGGCCCGCGAGATTATCGAAGCCTCCATTGCCCAAGGCAAATCCGTCGTCACCGCGAATAAAGAGTTGATGGCCTTGGCAGGCCCCGATCTGTGGGCGAAAGCCGTCGCCCGGCGCGTGAACATTGCCATGGAGCCGAGCGTGGCCGGCGGTATCCCCATCCATCATGTCTTTCGCGAAGGAATTGCGGCCGATCGCGTCACCACCTTCTACGGGATTCTCAACGGCACCTGCAATTACATCCTGACGGCGATCGAGCAGCACGGCTTCAGCTTTGAACATGTGTTGCTGGAAGCGCAGCGCGCCGGCTACGCCGAATCGGATCCCTCGGCCGATGTGGATGGTTTTGACTCGCGCTCTAAGCTCGCCATCCTCGCGGCATTGGCTTTCGGTGAGCGCATCGTTCCTTCCGATATCTATACCGAAGGCATCCGCCGGATCACTCCTGTCGATTTCGAATACGCGCACCAGCTGCACCATACCATCCGGCTGATCTGTGCCGCGCGTCAGACTCCCGCCGGCGTGCTTCTCTCGGTGCGTCCTTCCTTGATCCCGCAATCGACGATTTTAGCCAGCGTCCGCGGCGCCTATAACGCCATCTGGGTGCGCGGAAAATTCGGAGGCGACACGTTTTATTACGGCCGCGGCGCGGGAGCCCACCCTACCGGTGTCGCCGTCGCCAGCGATTTGATGAGTGTGGCGCGTGAAATCCGCCATGGCGGGCCCGAGCGCGTCTCGCCCTTCGCGCACGCCCGCCTGGGAGCGTATAAGCCGATTTCGGTCACCCTTCACGAATCGGCCTACTACCTTCGTTTCCGCGTCGCCGACCGGCCGGGAATCATCGCGCAGCTGGCCGCCGCCCTGGCTGCGGAGAATATTTCGATCGACGCCGTGCTCCAGTTGCCGCACTCTAACTGGCGCGATCTGCCGTTTGTCATCACGGTCCAGCCGACCACCGAAGCGTCCATCCGCGCCGCCGTGGTGCGCATGGCCGAGCTCAATTTTCTGGTCGAGCCCCCGCTGGCCTTGCCCATGGAGCAAGCACTGTAGCTATTTCCTGAAAAAATCGACTGGCTCCAGCGCCGTAATCTTCCACTTCTTGCCCTGCTTTTCGGCGACGCACTTCACGATCTCCCGGCGCGGGTCTTCGGTGTCCACCTTCAGAACCCAATCCAGCTCCAGGCTCCGTTTCTGCTGGTCGCCTGCGTCGGTGATCACGTCGATCGTCGTGCCGATCTCCTGGGTCAGCGCCAGCAGCTCCCGAATTTCATCGCGCAGTTTTTCGTAACCGGACATCCGCTGGTCGAACTGTTCGAGAAACGCGTCCGCGTCGCGATTCGCCAAGGCTTCCGCGATCTCCCGAAACACTTCCATCTGCGGCGCCGGCCGATCCTGCCCGACAGCTGCCGGTGGCGCTGCGAGCAGGGAAGCGACCAACAGCTTATACATCATGTTCTGTAACTTGCGTTGATGCGAATGTACTCTTCCGTCAAGTCGCAGGTCCAGAATCGCGCCCGCCCCTTGCCGCCGCCGCGAATCGCGAAGCGGACCAGGCATTCGCTCTCGTCCAGTTTCCGCGTCAACTCCGCTTCCGAAAAATCCGCAGCCAGCCCGCTGCGGCAGACCGCGATCCCCTGCATGAAGATGTCCGTCCTGCGCGGATCGAACCTTACTCCCGAGTAGCCCGCCGCCGCCAGAACCCGTCCCCAATTTGGATCCGACCCCGCGATGGCCGTCTTCACCAGCGGGGAATTCGCGATCGCCCGCGCGATGGTTTCGGCATCCCGCTCGGTGGCGGCGCCTTCCACCTCGATGGTCACCAGTTTACGTGCGCCTTCGCCGTCCCGCGCAATCTGCCTGGCCAGCGATTCCAGGACCTCGGTCAGTCCGGCCTCCAGTGCCCGCGCCGCGGGCTGTACTCCGGAGGCGCCGTTCGCCAGCACGGCCACCATGTCGTTGGTGGATGTGTCGCCGTCCACCGATAATCGATTGAACGAGACCGCGACAGCTTTCTTCAAAGCTGCCCGCAGCTCCGCGGGCGATACGACGGCATCCGTCACCAGGAACCCTAGAGTCGTCGCCATGCGCGGGTGAATCATGCCGGAGCCTTTGGCCATGCCTGCGAGTCTTGCTGTAGCGGATGCTTTCCTGATCTGGGCGAACGCGGTCTTTGGCCGCGTGTCGGTGGTCATGATGGCTGCCGCCACGGCATCGAACGAATCCGGCCGCAGCGCCGCCACTAATTCCGGCATCGCATCCACCACCAGCCGTCCGTTCATTTCCACGCCGATCACGCCTGTGGATGCCGGCAACACCTGCTGCTCTTCCACTCCCAGTGTCTTGGCCGCGATCCGCACGGATTCGAGCGCCACCCGATCGCCCGTACGCGTCGCACAATTGGCATTGCCCGCATTCACCAGGCACGCCCGAACGCGTCCCCGCGATTCCCGCAGGTTCTTCCTCGCCAGCTCCACCGGAGCCGCCACCACGCGATTCTGCGTGAACACCGCAGCAGCCGACGCCGGCGTGTCCGATACGATCAGAGCCAGGTCGTCCTTGGCGACCTTGCGGATTCCCGCGTAGGCCGCCGCATATCGAAATCCCGCCGGCAGAATCATGCCAATACCTCGTTCTCATTGAGCGGGAACCCATTTAGAAAAGCTGCTGCCGTCATCCTCTTCTTCCCCTCCAGCTGGACCTCCAGCAATTCAATCGCTCCTCCCTTACATCCTGCGTACAGCTTCTTTCCGATCGCGTGAAGACCGCCCGCTTGAAACGCGTGGTCAGCCTTCCGGGCTTTCCATACGTGAAACCGCTGCCCCCGCAGCGACCCATAACATCCCGGCCACGGAACCAATCCCCGCACCCGGTTCACGATCTCACCGGCGCTCATCGACCAATCGATCCGGCCGTCCTCTTTCTTCAAAATCGGCGCATAGCCTGCCAGCGCTTCATCTTGTTTTTGCGGAGCAATCGTCGGCAATTCCGCCAAAGTCTTCACCAGCAAGTCCGCTCCCGCCACAGCCAGCCGCTCGCCCAACTCCACCGCCGTCTCCTCCGCCCCGATCTCCGTCTCCCACCTGAGCAGCATATCTCCCGTGTCCAGGCCCGCGTCGATCTTCATCGTCGTCACGCCCGTGCGAGTCTCCCCGCGTGCGATGGCCCACTGGATCGGCGCCGCTCCCCGATACTTCGGCAGCAGCGAGGCGTGCACGTTGATGATCCCCTTCGGCGGAATATCGAGAATCGCCTGAGGAAGAATCTGCCCGTACCCCACCACGACCATCGCGTCCGGAGCCAGCGCCCGCAGCTGCTGCACCGCGTCCGGTGTCCGGATCCGCTCCGGCTGATGCACCGGCAATCCCAACCGCACCGCCGATTCCTTCACCGGCGGCATCGCCTCTTTCTGACCCCGTCCCCTGGGCCTGTCGGGCTGCGTGAATACCGCAACCACTTCATGCCCCGCTGCTACGATGCGTTCCAGCGTAGGCACCGCAAAAGCCGGCGTCCCCATGAAGACCAGCCTCACCGCACTAGCCCCACTCGTTGGCTTTTTGCAGCTTCCGGATTTTCCGCCGGATCAGATCCCGCTTCAGCGGGCTGATGTGGCTGATATAGAGCGTCCCGTTCAGATGATCCGTTTCGTGCAGGAACGCCCGCGCCAGCAGATCCTCGCCGGTCATTTCGAACTGTTTGCCCGCCGCGTCGAACGCCCGCACGGTTACTTTTTTCGCGCGCGTGACAGTCTCGCGGAAGGTCGGCAGGCTCAGGCAGCCCTCCTCGCTGGTCTGCGATCCCTCCTTGCCGATGATCTCGGGATTGATCAGCACCAGCTTCTGCCCTGGCTCTTCGCCGGTGGTCGTGTCGATCACCGCGATCCGCTTCCCGATGCCGATCTGCGGCGCCGCCAGGCCAACGCCTTTGGCCGCGTACATCGATTCGAACATGTCTTCCACCAGTTTGTGCAGACCCGGCGTGTCGAACTCCGTGATGTCCGCCGACTTGGTCTCCAAGACCGGCTGCCCGTATTTCACAATCGGATAAATCATTTCGTTTTAGAAGTTCTTCACCTGTTCCAGATATCCTTCGTAGTTCCGCTTCGTTTCTTCCATTGAATCTCCGCCGAACTTCTCGAGAGCGGCCTGCGCCAGGACCAGCGCGACCATCGCCTCGCCGCCCACTCCCGCTGCCGGCACCACGCATACGTCGCTCCGCTCATAAGCCGCCGCAACCGGTTCGCGGGTTTCCAAATCCACGCTTTCGAGTGGCCGGCGCAGCGTCGAGATCGGCTTCAGCAAGCCCCGCACCACGATGTCCTGCCCGTTGGTGATGCCGCCTTCCAGGCCGCCCGCTCGATTCGCTCCGCGCGTGAACTGGTGTTCCTCGCGGCTGTAATGGATGGTGTCCTGCACTTTCGATCCGAATTGAGCCGCGCCCTCGGCCGCGAATCCGATCTCTACTCCCTTCACCGCCTGTAACGATACGATCGCTTGCGCGAGTTTCCCGTCGAGACGGGAATCCCATGTGATGTGCGATCCCAGCCCCGGAGGCACGCCGTGCGCGACCACTTCGAACACTCCGCCAACGGTGTCGCCCGTCTTGTAGATCTGATCCACAACGGCCTTCATGCGCTGTTCCGCTTGTGCGTCCACGCACCCCAGCAGCACCTCGTCGCGCTGGCTCAGAGCCACCAGTTCATCCCACGTGGCCGGCCGATCCAGCTTTTCGGTCCCCACGGCGATCACGTGACTCAGTACACCGATCCCCAGTTCCGCCAAAAACGCTTTCGCCAGTGCTCCCACGGCGACCCTGGCCGTCGTCTCGCGCGCGCTCGCCCGCTCCAGCACGTAGCGCGCGTCGTGAAAATTGTACTTGAGCGCGCCCGCTAAATCCGCGTGACCCGGCCTCGGCCTGGTCAGCCGCTTGCGCTTCTCGTCCGATTTCTCGAAGTCCTCGACCGGCAGCGCTTCCGTCCAGTTTTTCCAGTCCGCATTGGCGATCAGCATCGCCACCGGCGATCCGATGGTCGCCGAATGCCGCACGCCGCTCACGATGTGGGCTTTGTCGGTCTCGATCTTCATCCGTCCGCCGCGCCCGTAGCCCTGCTGGCGCCGCCACAAATCGCGGTTGATCTTGTCCAGCGATACTGGAACGCCGGACGGCAGCCCGGTCAGCGTGGCTACCAGGCACTCGCCGTGCGACTCTCCTGCCGTTTCGAAACGCAACATGAGGGGAATGATTCATGTTAGCAAGCTGACTTCCCCACTTGTTAAACTAAGTGCATGGCGAAACTAACCACCAGTCTTCTCAGCCTTCTGGCCCTGCTCGCGCTGGCCCTGACGATGTTTGCTCAAACCAAGGCTGGCAAGTCTAAAATCCTGCAGCCCCAGATGACTCCCGCTGCCGATGGCGGCACGTACAAGGCGCCTTTGGGTAAGCTTGGCGAAAAAGCCGCCGAACCGTGGAGCGCCACCACCATCGGCGCCTCCGTCGATGGCAAGCCCAATGCCGGCTTGGTGAAAACTGTAGTCGGAGAAATCGTGGACTTTTCGTGTTATCTCCAGGTCGGCAAGCACGGCGACAAACATCGCGATTGCGCTCAAAAGTGCTTCCGCAACGGCCAGCCGATCGGTCTGCTGACCGAAGATGGCGGTCTCTACATGCTCATGGAAGAGGAGCACGATCCCCGCCGCGACGGTATGGGCGTTTTCCGCACGGCCGCCATCGATCACGCCGGCCATATCATGGCAGTTACCGGCACCGCGTCTTCCGTCAATGGCTTTAACGCCCTGTACGTCCGTGGATTCCTCAAGAAGTAAGGCGGCCCTTGCCGTTGTATTTCTGGCGTCCGTAGCCTCGGGGCTCGTTCCCGTCCCGAGGCCGACAATCCTTATTCTCCAGCCAAAGTAGAGTTGGGGCGGTTGCTCCATTTCGACAAGCGCCTCTCGGCCGACAACAGTGTCT
>DATIRX010000449.1:0-1995 GCA_035469225.1 Bryobacteraceae bacterium | reverse complement strand
CGGACGGCAGAAGTCAGCAGCGGGCGTAGTAGTCCGGCGACGGACGAAGGCCCAAACGGTCCTCCGTAAGGAGGGTAATGGGAGTGGTGAGTAAGCAGCGCGACTCATGGGCGACAAGCGGCAGAAGAACCAGCTAGTGTTGGCCTTCATGGAGGAGGATAGGGGTGAAGCCCCGAAAGGCCTTCGAGAAGGGACCGAATCGCTCACGGCGAAGCGCGGGACCGAAAGCCCGGCCATCACCGAACAGTTGATGGAGGAAGTCTGCGGGGGGAAAACTGCAAGCAGGCATTGAAGCGAGTCAAGGCCAATAAAGGGAGCGCTGGCGTGGACGGGATGACCGTTCAGCAATTGCCAGAGTTTCTGAAACAGCACTGGCCGGCCATCCGGGAACAGTTGTTGAGTGGGACCTATCAGCCGCAACCGGTGAGGCGGGTGGAAATCCCCAAGCCGGACGGAGGGGTGAGAAAGCTTGGCATCCCGACGGTGCTGGATCGTTTTGTCCAGCAGGCGGTAATGCAGGTTTTGCAAGGCAGGTGGGACCGGACGTTTGCCGAACATAGCTACGGGTTTCGACCTGGGCGCTCGGCGCATCAGGCGGTGGACGCGGCACAGCAATATATGGCCGAGGGCTATCGCTGGGTGGTGGATCTGGATTTGGAGAAATTCTTCGACCGGGTCAATCACGACAAACTGATAGCGAAGATCGCGGAGCGGGTGAGCGATAAGCGACTGCTGAAGCTGATCCGCACATTTCTGCGAGCCGGGGTGATGGAAGGCGGGCTGGTGAGTCCGGTGGACGAAGGGACGCCGCAAGGTGGACCATTGTCGCCGTTGCTCAGCAACATCGTGCTCGACGAGTTCGACCGGGAGTTGGAGCGGAGAGGTCTCCGGTTTGCGCGGTACGCGGACGACTGTAATGTGTATGTCCGGAGCCGGCGGGCAGGAGGACGAGTGATGGAGAGCATCACACGATTCATCACGACGAAGCTCAAGCTCAAGGTGAACCAGCAGAAGAGTGCGGTGGCCCGGCCCTGGGAACGGAAGTTTCTGGGGTTCAGCTTCACGGCGAGTCGGGAACCAAAACGGCGAATCGCGCCGAAAGCGGTGCTCCGATTCAAAGAGAAGATACGGGAACTGACGCGGCGGACGCGAGGCGTGAAAGTGGAGAGAATGGCCGAGGAATTGGGCCGTTATCTTCGAGGTTGGGTCGGTTACTTCGGACACAGCCAAACGCCATCGGTGCTGGATGAACTGGAACGCTGGCTCCGGCGCAGGCTGCGGTCTGTGATCTGGAAGCAGTGGAAGCGGGGAAAGGTGCGGTTCGCTGAATTGCGGAAGCGGGGCATCGGCAAAGAACTCGCCGCTACAACGGCGGGTAGCAGCCATGGCCCGTGGAGGCTGGCGAACAGCCCGGCACTCTCGTTTGCATTGCCCAATGCCTATTTCGACTCGCTCGGGATTCCGAGATTGACTGGCGGCCGATAGCTCAACCCGCCGAACCGCCGTATACGGACCCGTACGTACGGTGGTGTGACCGGGAAAGCGGGCGACCGCCTACCTATACTATCGGCTTAGCGGGTTTCCGCGGCGCGGCTGGGCGAGCCGATGACGTCCTGGATCGCGGTGAGCAGTTCGGGCGGCTTGAACGGCTTGCGCAGACACACCGAGCCGCTCAGCTCTTCCTGGTACTCGCTGGCGAAGCCGCTCATGAAGATCACGGGGAGGGTGGGCCGCATGTGGTGCGCGCGCGCGGCCAGCGACAGGCCGTTCATCCCCGGCATCACGATGTCGGTCAGCAGCAGTTTCGGCTCGAACAGGCGCTCTTCGAGGAGGGCGAGGGCCTCCTCGCCGGTGGCGGCTTCGGTGACGCGATACCCGGCCCGTTCGGCCAGAATACGGACCAGGTTGCGGATCTCCCTTTCGTCGTCGACGACCAGAATCACGGGTGAATTATAGCGTGGCCCCTCCCGCAGACACTGTGCGGGAAACCCCTAC
>DATIRX010000448.1:0-1994 GCA_035469225.1 Bryobacteraceae bacterium | reverse complement strand
GAAGAAATCAGGGCGAGGTTTGAATCATCAGAGCGGAGCTTAGCCGGTGGGCAAAGGCATGAGGCGCATCCAATCTCGCCAGCCGGTGCCGGCAATGCGGCAGAGCACGCGGCGCGCATGATGCAGAATGCGGCCCGCGGTGTTGAAGATCAGAAAGCGCAGCCGTTTAGGCCGGGCGGTCAGATAGGATTCCGGCAGCGCCATGCGTTTGAGCGCGGTGATCACATTGTGCGTGAGCACGGCCAAACGCAGCCAGGCGGCATTGGCTCCGAAACGGGAGCACGGCAATACGCCCGCGGCCAGTTCGTTTTTCAGCACGTCATGGATAGCCTCGATGGTCCCGGCTTTCTCGCGATGCCACTCCAGCAGGCGTTTGGCTTCCCACTCCCATACGTTGCTGACCACGGCGAAGTGCTTGGCCTCGGCGCCGTCGGCGAATAGCTCCCCTTGCCGTTTACGGATCCGAATCGCCACGAAACGCAGAGGCCCGAACTGCTTGTCGTCCTCGGCTTCCGGCCAGTAGTTCAACACGTCGGCGCACTCGCTCACCGCCTCGCGATCTTCCCGGTACGGCTTCCAGGCCGCGGCAGGCAGGCGCAAAATATGTTCCTTCAACGACGCTTGCATCCGCGCGCTGATGGCAAACCGGATGGGCCCGCGCGGAAAACCTTCCCGCTGCTCGTTTCTCAGCCAGTTCATTAACTGCTTGTCGTAGCAGGCCGAATCTCCGCGAAAGTAATACTCGGTCACGCTGTCCGGCAAACTCTGGAAGGCGCGCCGCGCCACCCGCAGCGGTTCCTGCAGCGCCGGAACGTTGCCGTCCCGGAACTCGTCGGCCACGATCAGGTTCATCTCGGCCCACAGCGCCAGCATCGGCTGATAGCCCCTCCCGCCCTGGTAGGTTGGCTGAGCCTCTTGCTTCCAACTCTCGATCACGGTCGAGTCCAGATCGATCGTCGCCATCTTCTGCGGTTCTCCCCGGCGCGCCAACTCCCCTACCAGATCAGTGTTGACCTGACCCAATCCTTCCAGCGCCGGGTTTTCCTCCGGAATGTAACTGATCTGCCCCGGCAGCAAGCGCTGCTGGGCTTGCTCGATCAGCCGCTCGTCGTGAAACTGGTACAGAAACTTCCGCGCTGCTTCCGGACTCGGCAGATCGTGCCCGATCAGTTCGCGCACCCCATCCTGGCGCAGGTGAGCGAAGTCGTCCAGACATTCGCCGCCCGCCGCGTTCAGGATCAGAAAGCTCTCCACGTAGCTGGCCTCATCCAGGCCGCGCTGGCGTTGCTTGACGGACACATGCCGCCCGACGCTGCGCGGCAAATCCAGACTGCGAAACGCTTGCAAAAATACCGGAATCCCAGCCAGCGCCGTTAAGCCTTGCTCGGCATGCCCTTCCTCGTAATCGAAACCCAGTGGTTGTTGCGTCGGTGATTGCCGCTCCGGTTGAGCCATGCACGCATTCTAAAGCCTGCCTTCACCCCTCGGGTGAAAACCTACAAACCCATCCTCATCAATACCCTCTTGACTTCAACCATTACTCAACATCCCTTACAGACGGATCACGGTCACTCATCCCCGTTTCCATCGCAATTCTCCCTGCCGGCCAATTTTGATAAACTTAGCGACCATGCAGACTCGGTTCTCGAAGGCCACACTCGCGGCGGTTGCGATACTCGCTCTGGCGATTCCCGGACAGGCCGGCGTCACCCGGCTCGTGGTGGAGCACACCGAAACTATTGGACACGACGGATATCAAAAGCTCACCGGCCATGTGTATGGCGAGCTTGATCCAAAGCTTCCGCTCAACGCCATCATCACGGATCTCGAACTCGCCCCCCGCAACGCTCGCGGCTTAGTGGAATACTCGGCGACCTTCACCATCATCAAGCCGGCCGACATGTCGAAAGCCAGTGGCGTATTGCTCTATTTCGTTCCCAATCGCGGCCGCATCGACATGACCAATGGCGGATTCATCGCCGATGCCCGCAAGA
>DATIRX010000447.1:0-3976 GCA_035469225.1 Bryobacteraceae bacterium | reverse complement strand
GCAGTCCAGCGAGCGTAAGGGATTCGGCACCATTGTCAGCCTGCTGCCGGGCCGCCTGATCGTCCTGCAGACGCTCGAAGGCTCGCCGTCCGCCAAGGCCGGCCTCTCCGCCGGCGATGAGATACTGGCCATCAACACCATCCCGGTCCGCTATCTGGATATCGATCAGCTTACGCAGCTGTTGGGGGAGGCCCGGCAAAAGGAAGCCACGCTGGACGTCCGCAAGCCGGGCAGCGAACGGCCCATGCAGCTGGTGATGTCGCCGGCGCTGCTGGATTCGCCCACCGTGGATCGCGCGTACATGGTCGCGCCGGGCATCGGGCACCTGCGCATCACCGGGTTCGAAGAGCCCACCGGCCGGCTGGTCAGGCAGACCGTCGAGAAACTTGGCGGCGAATACCTGAAGGGCCTGATCATGGACCTGCGCGACAATCCCGGCGGGGCCGTGCAATCCGCGGCCGAAACCGCGGCGCTGTTTCTCTCGCCGGGGCAGCTGATCTTCACCATCGGCGGGCGCAGCACCAAGCCCGAGAAGGTGGCCGTTCCCGACGGCGCGACACCCTACACGTTTCCCATCGTGATTCTGGTCAACGGTAAGAGCGCCAGCGCCTCCGAGATCGTCACCGGCGCGCTGCAGGATCACGACCGCGCCATCGTGCTGGGTGAACCCAGCTTCGGTAAGGGTCTCGTCCAGCAAGTCTTCCCGCTGTCGGCATCCAGCGGACTGGCGCTGACCACCGCGTTCTACTACACCCCCAGCGGCCGGTCCATCCAGAAGCCTCTGTCGAGCGGCCAATTGGGCGCCGCGACGGTGGTCGCCAAAGGTCCCTTTCGCTCCGACTCCGGCCGTTCGCTTCCCGGCGGAGGCGGCATCCAGCCGGACGAGATCGTGTACCCTGCCCCGGAGTCGCGTCTTCAGCTGGTGCTGGATGCCAGCGGATCTCTCACCAGCTTCGCCAGCGATTACCTGCGGACGCACACGGTCAGCGACGATGGCCAGGTTACCTCCGCCATGCTCGACGAACTCAAGGTCTTTCTTTCCGAACGTTCCATTCAACCGCCGGTAGCAGACTGGTCGACCCATCGGGATTGGATCGCCAGCCGCCTGCAACAGGAGATTCTGACGTTGAAGTTCGGCGTGGCCCGCGGCGATCAGATCGAGCTGCAGCGCGACGCAGTGATCCAGACCGCGCTCAGGAAGCTACGCGGCGCGCCCTGAAATAGTGCACCACCAGCGGAGCGACGCTCAGAAATACGATTCCGATCACTACTTTTTCGAAGTTGGCGCGGATGACCGGTATCGATCCCAGGTAGTAACCCGCCAGCGTCATCGACAGCACCCAGCCCAGCCCGCCGATCACGTTGAAGGATAGGAAGCGGCTGTATTGCATGCGGCCCACGCCCGCCATGAAGGGCGCAAAGGTGCGCACGATGGGAACGAACTTGGCGTAGATCAGGGTCTTGCCCCCGTGCTTTTCGTAAAAGTGCTGGGTGCGGGCGACGTATTCGTGTTTGAAGAGCAACGAATCGGGACGCACGAAGATGCGCGGCCCGGTGCGGCGGCCCAGCCAGTATCCGCTTTGATCGCCCAGGATGGAAAAGACCACCAGCAGGGCGCAGATTTGTACGATGGGCAGCTCGCCCGCGCCGGCCACCACGCCCACGGTGAACAACAGAGAATCGCCTGGCAGGAACAACCCCACCAGCAGCCCGGATTCGGAGAACACAATGCCTGCCAGCAGCGCGTATCCCCACCAGCCGGTGATCACCTGGGATAGCAGCACAATCAGCCGGTCGGGATCGGTGAGGCTCCGCCAGACCTCAAGCAGAAGTTGAGCCATGCTGGGAGAGTCCGGCTACTTTTGACGCAGCGAAGCAACCAGATTCTGGATTTCTTTCCGGTTTACAACCACTTTGCCTTCATTGGTGAGTTTCTCCAGGATCCCATCCTGAAGAAGGGCCACGCGGTCCTGAGCCTTCTTCTGTTTCAGGCCCTGCATGATACTGTCGTGCTCCACCGGCAGGGCCGCCATGTCGGCGGCGGCCTTTTCCGAGACGCGAGCCACTATGTTCCGCCCCTGGATCATCACAGGGCCCAGCACGCCGCCCACCGGCGCGCTGAAGGCATCCTCCAGAGATGCGGCAGGACCCAGGCCGTCGATTGAGTCGACGCGTCCGAACATGCTGGAGTTGGTCACGTCCAGCTGCAGCGACTTGGCGATTTTAGCAATGTCTTCGCCCTTCTTCACACGCTCCGCGATCTCCTTGGCGCGATCCCCGGCGATCTGCGCCGCCCGGTCGTTGGTCATTTTGTCGCGGATCTGCGCCTGAACCTCGTTAAACTCGGAGGGGCGGCCGGGAATGCGGGAGTTTAGAACCGCCACGGCCAGACGGTTGTTCGGAAGGGTCATGAGCGGGGAGACATCGTTCACCTTCATGGTGGCGAGCGACTGGTCGATTTCCGGGTTCACGCCCAGTCCAGGGATGGCCTCGCCGGGTGCAGCCGAAGGCATGGTGATCACCTCGGCGCCGTACTTCTTGGCCACGTCCGCAACGGACTTAGGCGACTTGACCAGTTCGGCGTGCAGCTGATCGCCCATGCTCTGCATCTTGTCGCTCACGGACTGAGCGCGCACTTCCTTGGCCAGCTCATCTTTCACTTCCTCAAAGGGCTTGAGCTTGGCAGCCTCTTTTTCCAGCACTTGAATGATGTGATATCCGAACTGCGAGGTCACCACTCCGCTCACTTCCTTGGGCTTGAGGGTGAAGGCCACGCTGTCGAATTCGGGAACCATCTGATTGCGCACAAACCAGCCCAGATCGCCGCCGTTTTCGGCCGTTCCGTCCTGGGAGTTCTTTTTCGCCAGGTCCGCAAAGTCCGCGCCGTTCTTGAGCTGCTTCAGCAAATCCTCGCTCTTGGCCATCAGAGCTTTCTTTTCGGCGTCCGACTTCCCATCGGTCTTCAACAGGATGTGGCGCGCGTGCACCCGCTCCGGCATGCGGAAATTATCCAATGCGCTGGAATAGGCGGCGCGGAGCTGTTCGTCGGTCACATTGATGGTGGCGGCCACCTTGTCCTGATCGAGCACCACCACCTGGTACCCCAGCTTCTCCGGCTGGGCATAGCTGGCTTTGGTCGATTCGTAGAACTTTCGCACTTCTTCTTCGGGAAGCTTCACGCTATCGCGGAACTTGGCCGCGGGAAAAGCCACGTACTGGATGCGGATGCGGTCGTACTTCTTGCGGAATTCGTCCTCAATCTCTTTGGGCGTCACCACGATGCTGCCCAGCACCGCGCCCTGCAGCTTGCGCAAAATCACCTGGTCATGGGCCTCGTCCACCACGTCCTGAAGCGTGATGCCCTGCTGGGCCAGCGCTTGTTCGAACTGGTCCTTGGAGGACAGCGTTCCATTGGGAAAGAACTGCGGATAGTTAGCCACCAGATTCGCGAAAGCCTCGTCGTCGCTGGCGGTGAGACCCAGCTGGGCGGCTTCATACAGCGCGGCGCGCTGCGAAATCATCGAGTCCACGAATTGCGGAAGGTAAACCTCCATCAATTCCGCGGGGATCCGGCCGGCGCTGTATTTCTGGAAAAGCTGTTGAGCCTCCAGCGCGGTGATTTTGCGGCCGCCGATGTTCGCCAGTACCGGGTTGGCGGTGTCGGTGGTCCCCGTATTGTAGTTGGGGATCAGGTAGGTGATCATGGAAAGCGCCACCAGGGTCAGCAATCCACCCAGCAAGTATTTCTTGAGCTTGTCCGAGCTGCGAAACAGATTAAACATTGTGATGTCTCCGGCTGCTGGCGCGAAGTCCGATGCGCGCGTGAAACCGCTTGATTTTCAAGGGCGAGCTACCTTGTAGTATATCGCAGCGCCTGCCTAAGTCTAACTCTTCCCTACGACAAAACGAACCCACCGGTACCCGCGAAGCCCCGAAGCGGGTTCCAGTTCAAGGTCTACCGTGGGATGGAGCGGAA
>DATIRX010000446.1:0-5304 GCA_035469225.1 Bryobacteraceae bacterium | reverse complement strand
CGCGCCCGCGCCGGCGGCGTCAACTTCGTCATCGAAAACATCGCGCCCTACGGCTACAACACCTACAACACCACGGTGAAGCACGCCGGCCGTCTGATCGAAACGTTCCACCGGACTGTGGAAGCGCATCGCGACCAGATGGAGCTGGCGCTCACCTCCGCCGACGTCCGGCGTATCGTGGCCGGCGGCAAGCTGGCCGTGATGCTCAGCATTGAAGCCGGTTTCGACCAGGAGGGGGACATCGACATTCTGCGGCTCTGGTACCGCCTGGGCGTGCGCGTGATCCAGTTTTCGAGCCAGGTTACCACGGCTTACGCGGACTCCTCCGTGCGTGGCGGGGCGAAATGGTCCGGCATCAACGAAAAGGGACGCCGCCTGATCGCGGAGATGAACCGTCTCGGCATGCTGATCGATATTTCACACGCCACCGAGGCCGCCCAGCGCCAGATTATCGCCGCCAGCCGGGCGCCGGTGGTGGCCAGTCACATCGCTTTGCGGGCGATCTGTTCCAATCCCGCCAACATGCCGGACGACGTCCTGCGCGCGCTGGCGGCAAAAGGCGGCATGGTGGGCATCCACAGCGCCGCCGAACAGATCGGGCAGCGCTATTACGATTGGTCGCGCGGCAAGCCGTCAATTCCGGTGAACGGGGTCACGCGCGAACAGATCCTGTTCGGCGAGCTGGGGTTGATCCGCTCGCCGAACCAGGATTATGGCGAGTACATCGAAGCCCTCGATGCGCAACAGGGCGGCCGCTGGCGGCGATTCTATTCGCAACCCTGGCACGAATCGCCGGAAGGCGAGGCCGTCGTTCCCTCGATAGAGGACTGGGTGGCTCACGTGGCCCATGCAGTGGCCGTGGGAGGTCCGAAGATCGTCGCCATAGGACTGGACTTGACCCACGCCCGCAGCACCCTCAAGAATTTCGATGCGGGCCACTATCCTGAGCTGCTCGAAGCGCTGCGCAAAGCGAAGCTGGCGACACCGGAAATCCTGGGCGAGAACTGGCTGCGTGTTTTCGATGCCGCCAAGGCTGCCAACTAGCATGCGAAGCGCGCTGGTTCTCCTGCTGCTGGCCGCGGCCGCAGACGCACAGATCAAGATAGGCGTGAACGCCACCACCATCGAGTCGGCTCCAGTCTTTCTGGCGGAGCGATCGCCCGGAGTCCAGATCGTCCCCGTCCCCAACGGACGTGTGGCGATGGCTCAGTTACTGAGCGGCAACGTGGACGCAGCCACGGGATCGGAAACCCAGATGCTTCTCAATTCCATCGCGGAGCCGGGCATCCGCATCGTTGTGACTCTGGCGGAGGCGCGCTATCGCATCATCGCCCGCCGCTCCGCCGGTATCCGCCGCATCGAGGATCTTCGCGGCAAGAAAGTCGCTGCCACGGTCAACACGTCGTCCCAGTACTACTTGCGGGAAATGTTGCGCAAGGCGGGAATGCGGCTTGAATCCGACGTCCGCTTCGTGAACCTGGAAGGTCCGGACATGCCCGCCGCGCTCAAGCGAGGCGACGTCGACGCGGTGGCGATCTGGGAGCCCCACGCCCAAAACTCCCTGGAAGCGCTGGGGAGCGACTCCGTGGATCTCCAGAACGCAGCGGTCTATCGCGAACGATTCAATCTGAACACGACCACCAAAGTCTTGCAGGACCCCGCCAAGCGGCGCGCGCTGGTGGAGTTCCTTCGCGCCGTATCGCGTGCTTCCGATCTTGCCCGGCGCCAACCGGTCCAGGCCCGAACCTTGCTGGCGCCATTCATTAACACGCCGGAAGCGACCATGGAGCACGTCTGGAACCGGTTCGTCTTCCCCGCGAACCTGCCCGGTGATCTCCCGGCCGTGCTCGGCGACGTTGAGATCTTCGTGGCGGCCGTGCAGAATCGTCAGCCGCGCCCGCGCGCCAGCCTGTCCGTCTTCATCGACCCAAGTCTTCTCAGCGCGGCAAAGCAGTAGGCCAGCGCTTCTGCCACTTCGCCCGCATGGCCGCGCGATCCACTTCCGCGCCTCGCAGATACACCTTGTTGATCCGCCGCGAATTGGCGATATTGTCCAGCGGATTCGCGTCGAGTACGATGAAATCCGCCAGCTTCCCCGCGGCGATCAGTCCGGTATTGAAATGCGCGGCCTGGGCCGAATCGCGCGTCGCCGCGACGATCGCCTGCATGGGCGTCAGGCCCAGGTAGACCCAGCTCTCGAACTCCAGCTGCCCCATCCAGCCGATGAAGAAGCGCGTCTGGCCGGTATCGCTTCCCAGGACGATCTTCATTCCGGCGTCGCGCAGCTTCAGGGCGTTCGTCGCCCCCAGCTGTTTCAGATTCTCGCGCCCGCGGGCCACCGATTCCGGAGTGATGCGCGCCAGTTGCTCGCCCCAGTGCTGCTGAATCTGCTGGGGCGGAACGGTTTCGCGCAGCAGCGGATCGTTCCAGTCCTCCCGGGTGGTGAAGGCCGTGCCGACATTGGGATGAAACCACATGTTGGGCCGGTCCTTTTTCGCGATCCGGTCCTTGATAATCGCCAGTAGTTCGGCATCCGGCACCTCGCCCATACGAACCGGAAGGTGCAGCCAGCCTTCCACGCCTGCCCGCATCAGCAGCTTGGCATCCGCCAGCGTCACGTTGTGGGCCGCCACCGGCAGATTGAGTTTGTGCGCTTCGTCGATAATGGCGAGATACAGTTCCGCAGTGAGTTTCTTTTTCGTGCCGCCGCGATCGTCCACCCAGATCTTGATGAACTCGGGCTTCATCTTGGCGTTGTCCTGCACGGCGGCGCGAGCTTCCGCGACCGTCGTGACGGGATAGGGGACATCGGCGCGGGAGGGATGGCCCTGGGCGCCGGAATCCGGCCAGGCGATCCCGGGACCCGCGGTTTTGAACAGCGCCGCGCCCGGATTGATTTCATCGCGCACGCGCAGCGGCACGTTGCCCCAATTGGTCCTTCCGCCGTGCAGATCGGAACGGTCCACCAGGTCGCCGACGCCGATGATCGCGCTGAACCCGTAGTACGCCAGGCGCTCCAGATGATCGATGAGATTTTCGCGGGTGTAGTACTCCTTCGCCATGGTTCCGTCCCAATCGTGCTGATACCCGAAGTGGCCGTGAAGATCCACTTTCCCCGGCATCACCGTTTTGCCGGTCAGGTCGACACGCCGGGCACCCGCCGGCAGGGGAATCTGTCCGCGGCGCCCGATCCGCGTGAACTGGGTGTTCTCCACCAGGAACGCCGAGTTCTCGATGGGAGCGCTGCCGTCGCCGGTGATCAGCCGGGCGCCTTCAAACAGCGTGGTCTGCCCTTTCACCTGCGTGAAAGGACACACGACAGCAATCAGCAGACAGGGTAGAAAGATCCGTCGCATCATGTGGTTTTTTACGGCGCCAGCGATGCCGCATACGCGGCGATCGCGATCATATCGTCCTCGGTCAGTTTCTCCGCCACCTTCTTCATCTGCGCCCCGGCGGTACTGCTGTTGGCGCCAATCTGAAAGTTATACAACTGCCGCACGATATAGATCGGATGAATATTCGCCAGCCGGGGTACGTCGCCCAGTCCCTTGAGCCCCTCGCCATGGCAGATTTCACAAGCGATGGTCTTGCCGGCGCCGCCGGTCTTCACCAGCGTCTCGCCCTTTTTGATGCTCCCCGGCGGAACATACGCGATGAACCCTGAGTGCGGGTCGCGGCTTTCGACTCTAGCGGGGTCCTGCGGGAGCGTGATGATGCGATTGCCCAGCGGCTCGGTCTCGCCTCCCGGCAGCGGAAGACGCATGCGGCCTCCGTTGACCCACGTTTTCGGAACGGTGCGCGCTTCCTCCACTTTGTACCAGACGGTGGGCTTGAGAGCGGCAAAAAACTCGACGGCGCGGCGCATGTCTTCGTCCGGCAGCCCCTTGGCGATCCCGTTCATCCGTGCCGAGCGTTGTGACGGATCGTAGGCCATGGGATCTTTGCGGGCGCCGCTCTTGAAATCGGCCATCTGCCGCATCATGTAGGCGACCGGAAGTCCCGCCAGCGTCGCGGATTCCGGATGGCCGTGTCCCGACATCAGGTGGCAGGATCCGCAGGCCTGGACCTGAAACCCGTGCTGCACGATATCCGGCAGCGCGCCATGCTCCTCCGGAAA
Organism: Bryobacteraceae bacterium; assembly: GCA_035469225.1. Lineage (GTDB taxonomy): Bacteria > Acidobacteriota > Terriglobia > Bryobacterales > Bryobacteraceae > Palsa-187. Next base: position 1,184 of record DATIRX010000446.1, on the reverse strand, counting down.
CCAATCGGGCGGGTTCAGTTGATCGTCAATCTGCGCCTGGGTGTAGGACTTGGCGCTTCCCGGAAGGCGCTTTATCTCTTTCGCATCGCCTGCAGGCGGCGGGTTGGTATTGGGAACCGGATACGCCCACGTCAGACTCGGCGTCGTCTGCTGCGGCAGCGCGGCCACCACACAGAACGACAGCAATGCGATCAGAACTACGGTCAAATGCTTCATGACACCCTCCTGGCGATTTTGAACTATATCACTTTACCAGGACAGTGCCATCCCATTTGCGATACTCTTGAACGGCAATTCCTCAAGGGAGCGAACCTGCGATGAGCACCTATGTATTGGTTCACGGAGCGTGGCACGGCAGTTGGTGCTGGAAGCGAGTGCGCAAGGCGCTCCAGGCGCGGGGACACGACGTGTTCACTCCGACCCTGACCGGCGTCGGAGAGCGCTCGCACCTGCTGTCTCCCCAGGTGAACCTCGACACGCACATCGACGACGTAGTCAACCTGATTCAGTGGGAGGAGCTGTCCGACGTGGTCTTGTGCGGCCACTCGTATGGTGGCTGCGTGATCAGCGGCGTGGCGGATCGCATCCCCGATCGCCTGGGAGCCTTGGTCTACCTGGATGCGTTCGTTCTCAAGAACGGCCAGTGCCTGCACGACACGCTGCCGCCGGAACAGAGGAATATGCAGATGGAGGCCACCATGCGCGACGGGGAAGGATGGAAGGTGCCGCCGATTCCCGCCGAAGTCTTCGGCGTCAACGCTAATGATGCCGCATGGGTGAACCGCCAGTGCACCATGCAGCCGCTAGCCACGTTCCAGCAAGCCATCCAGTTGAGCGGTAAAGCCGAAACGATCAAGAATGTCACCTTCATCCTGGCCGCGGGTTTCGCCGACTCCCCGTTCCCGCAGTTCTATGAAGGCGCGAAGGCCAAAGGCTGGAAGACGCACACCATGGCATGCGGCCATGACGTGATGCTCGATCTTCCCGGGGATCTCACGCAGATGCTGGATGAGATCACTCCTGGGCAGCTGCGAGCCACTTCCCGGTAGAGCCGGCTACTTGCCCACCAGATGCTTCAGGTCCGCGTTGTTCTCCTGGCAGATGTATTCGAACGGTTCCATGCCCGGATGAAACAGCATGTTCCAACTGGTGGTCCACGGCTTGGAATACGCTCCGGGGTCGTC
>DATIRX010000445.1:0-6651 GCA_035469225.1 Bryobacteraceae bacterium | reverse complement strand
ATGACGCGCTGTGCGTCCATCGGACTGTAGGGGGCGCTGCTAACTTTCTTGAGTTCTCCGGCCGCGAACCGGCGCAGCTCGCTGCGCGCCACCGAGAAAATACCCCGGCTGCACGCCATCCACAGACGATCCTGATCGTCCAGCACCATCCCGTAAATTTCCCCGTCATACAGTCCGTCACGCGTCAGGAAACTGCTGACCGTCGTGCCCTCCAGCATACGCAGGCCGCCGCCGTTCAAGCCCATCCACACCAGGCCATCGGCATCGCGATAGAGAGTGTTCACGGGACGAATGGAAACTCCATTCGATTGGATCTCGCGGAATCCCCCGGGCCCACCCGCATACACGCCGCGCTCGGTGGCCATCACGATGCGTCCGTCCCGGTCTTCGGCCAGCGCCACCACCGCATCGCGCGGCGCTCCGGCGGCCGGCTCGAAACGTCCGTTCCGAAGCGACGCCAGCCCGCTGGGCGTTCCCGCCCACAGTACGCCCGCACGATCCTGATACACGCTGCGGATAAGATTATCCGGAAGGCCGCGCCGTGCGTTGTATGTTTCCACTACGCGGCCGTCGCGCAGCCGGTTCAGTCCGTTTTTAGTGCCCGCCCATAGCGAGCCGTCGCGATCCTCCGCCAGGGCGTATACGGTATCGGACGCCAGCCCGTCTCGCGCGGTCAAGGTGCGGAATTCCTGGCCGTCGAAACGCGCCAGACCGTGGTCCAGCGTGCCTGCCCACACGATGCCGTGACGATCCTCCAGAACCGGTCCTGCCTCGTTGCTGGGCATCCCCTCGCTGACGGTATAGGGCACGCCGCGGCCATCCACGAATTGATTCAATCCGCGTTTTGTGCCCACCCACAAAGTTCCTTCGCGATCCTCAAACACCGAGAGCGCCGTGCTTTGCGACAACCCGTCCTGAGGGTGAAAACTGTCCAGGCTGCTGCCCCGCAGCCGGCTGAAGCCGTTGCGCGTGCCGGCCCACACCGTGGACCCGGACCCTGCCGCCAGGGAGAATACAAAGTTGTCGCCCAGGCCGTCCTTGACCGCGTAGAGATGCTGCTCGCTGCCGCGGATGCGGATGAGTCCGTCGCTGGTTCCGGCCCAGACGGTGTCGCCCGAGCATAGTAAGGCGCGCACCGATGCGGATGCAGGGATTCCTTTGAGCGGCCGGGATGTGAACTCGCCCTTGGTTTGAACCGCCACGCGCGGACCATCGCCGCCGACCCATAGGGTGCCGCTCGAATCCTCGCATGCGGCACGAACATTGTCGATCTTAACTTCGGGAACGGTTCGGAACCGAGGCTCGCCGCCCGCAGCGTCCACGCGGCCCAATCCGCCTTCCGTGCACACCCAGATGACGCCGTCGCGTCCCGGCGCCAGACACTGAATCGCATTCGACGGAAGCCCCTGCGCGGTCGTATATTGATTTACGCCTCCCGGGCCGAGCCGGAAAAGACCCGACTCGTTCGAACCGAGCCACAGATTTCCTCGCGGGTCTTCTGCGGCGGCCCGAATCCAGGCGTTGGCCGGCGCACCAGGAAGGATGTCCTCGGCTTGCTGGAAACGCACGCCGTCGAAGCGCACCAGTCCGGTTTGGGTCGCCAGCCACAGGTACCCCTCGCGGGTCTGAAAAATCTGGAGGATGGCTCCTTGCGGCAGGCCTTGCTGGGTCTGCCAGATCCGGTGAACATACTGCGTGAGTTTGCGATTCGGATCCAGTCCGAACGCGTGCGGCATGCTGAGGGCCATCAGCAGCAGGAACCCCGCCGCCGGTCGCCAACGCCGCAACATGTTCCGGTACATTTGACTTAATTCTAGTCCTAAAACATCACGCCAAAACCGGCCGATACTTCCGTTTGCCGGATCCAGCCTTCTCTGAGGTAAGGCAGGCTGAAAGGCTTGGGCGTAGTGTACTGGCGAACATCCAGGCGCAGGCCGAACAGAGACGTGACGCGCACTTTCACGCCGCCGCCGTAGTTAAAACCGAATTTGTTGTCGCCGCCGCCGGAGGTGGCCGAAGCGCCCGGAGGCACATAGTTTGCGAACCCGATTCCGCCGGTGGCGAATGGCCGTATGCGGGTGCCCTCCGGGGTCGCGTACAGGAGAAAATTGTAGCCGCCCTGGTGGATTGCCATTCCAGTCGGCAGGGAACCCGGAGCGTCCAATTTGCTCCGGCTATAAGCGTACTGCACTTCGTGCCCGAAATGGCTCTCATTATTAAGATCCATCCGGATACTGAACCGGAAGCCGTCCTCCAGCGCAAAATCGTTCTTGTTTCCGCCGGACGACGCCGGGAGATCGCTTCCCAGACCTTTGTTCGACAGCAGGGATTGTCCGCCGTTAAACCAGACCTCGAACAATTGCCCCCAGGCGGAGCCGGCGCACGCCAGGAACAGTACCACCGCTAGCTTTTTCATATATTCTCAGATGCCTCTAAGGATGAAGTAGTTACACTGATTCGCCCGGAAGCGTGATGTGTCCTTCCAGGTAGGTTGCCGCGCGTCCGCCGATCTTTACGCGAGCGCCCCGGTCTTCGCACCATAACTCGCCTCCCCGCCGTGAAATCTGCCGTGCGAAGAGTTTCTTTTTTCCCAGCCGCCGGGACCAATACGGAATCAGGTTGGTGTGCGCGCTTCCGGTCACCGGATCTTCGGCGATGCCGGCGCGCGGGGCGAAAAAGCGCGAGACGAAATCGCAATCTTGTCCCGGAGCCGTAACGATCACCCCGCGGCAATCCACCGCGGCCAGTTTGCTCATGTCCGGAGCCAGCGCTCGGATCTGATCCTCGGTCTCATACACGCAGAAGCAATCGCCGGTTCGCAAGAATGCCGACGGCCGGGAGCCCAGAGCCTCAAATAGAACCGGGTCGTCGGCAGTTTCCAGCGGGTGGACCGAAGGGAAGTCCAAAACGTAGAGATCGTTTTCACGCGCGACCGTCAATGCACCGCTGCGTGAATCAAAGACGACCTGCTGCCCGGTGATCTCCCGTCGAAGATCAAAAATCACGTGCGCCGCCGCCAGCGTGGCGTGGCCGCACAGATCCACTTCCACCGCGGGCGTGAACCAGCGCAGGCGATAGCGGCCGTTTTCGTTCACATAATAGGCCGTTTCGGACAGATTGTTCTCGGCCGCAATGGACTGGAGCGTTTCGTCCTTCAGCCAGCGATCCAGGGGACACACGGCCGCGGGATTGCCGCGAAAAAGCTCGCGGGCGAAAGCGTCCACCTGGTAAATCGGAATCCGCACGTTCTGAAGCACCCTAATTTCCCGGCCGAGTCTGCAGGATCTTCAAAGTGCGCTCCAATTGCTGGATCCGCTGCGCCTGCTGATCGTTGGATTGCTTCAGCCGGGTCACTTCGGCATCCAGTTCGTCGCGGCGCTGTTCGAGCGCCTTCATCTGGTCTTCATTTCCTTTGGATGGCGGAGGGCCGAGAAAGCGCGAAGCCTCCTGCAGTTTGCTTCCATTGCCGGCTTCCACGCTCATCCGGACTTGTACGTCGCCGGTCGCGCGTTTGTAAGCGAACTTGCCTTGAGCCAGGTCGGCAGGCGCGAGAGGAATCGTCCGCGATTGCGCTCCATCGGCGATTTCCAGGGATCCGCGAACCGCCTTCGACACCGGCTCCGCGGCGCGGTTCCATTCGATATTGAGCTGGCCCTCGCGTTCGAGCACGCTCAACGCCAGACTTTCGTTGGGGGGAGGAAATGACAGGTAGCGCCCGCCCGCGGCCACCATGGCGGCGATGATGATTAAAGCAGCCGCCAGCCAGAACCACTTCTTGTTGGATTTTTGTTTTGTCTTCCGTGCGCCGTTCTCGTGCGCCAGATCTTGCGATTCCGGCACGTGCTCAGCATCCCCAAACAGCGAAGTGATGCCCGGCGACCTCGGACTCGACGTAGGAATACTCGGCAAGGGCGCGCTGGAGGAAGTCTGGTTCACCCGAGGAACATCCTGCGGCGGCGCGACGGCTGGCTCCACGGCCCGGTAGCTGATCCGTGGTTCCGGGGGTTTTCGCTCGGTGAAGGGCGCCCGATGCTCCGCCATGCCCGCCAACCGATCCGGGAAGTTAAACTCCAAGTGGCTCTGGGCGGTTTGCAGGGTCCCGTCTTCCTGCCGGAGGAAGAAGCCCGCGCGCATGTTTCCACCCCGGCTGGGACGAACCACCAGCGTGACCTGCCAGGGTTGCCCGAAGTACGTGGCGAAGATCTCCTGATCCGATTCCGTCAGCGTGATCTCACTGCGGGTGTGCGAAACGTACCAACCCACGCACACCAGGCCATTCAGGCGCGGATCCTCCGGATCCAGACGAAGCTGCTGGCGAAGGGCCGCCCGGTCGCGTTCGGAAAGACGAAACGCAGGTCCGGCGGCGTGTTCGCAAACCGCCGGACGAATGGCCGTAATCCGCACGGTATTCCCTTCATGAACACCGTACAGCAGGCCGCCTACTTCGATGCCGCCGCGTGAAAGTTTCTGGAATCCTTCGGCGACTTCGCGCCGGATCTCCTCAATCACAACGACCGAATATTCGACGATAATCGGGCTCGCCTGGACACTCCAGGTCCCGAAAGTCACGTCACTCATGGGAATAAGTACTATTGTACGGAAATCATAAGGTTCAAGTACGTTTCGCTTTGCCCGCCGGCCCGGCGCAGCGGTATTTGCAGCCAGCTCAGGCATTTGAAACGATTCCCGCGAGTACATCGGAAGTTCTAGGACTGTGGGGCGCTTTTCCGGAAGTGCCTGATAACGCTCGGCCCGGTTTGAGGAAGTCGCGCGTGAGCCCGAACACCGTGTTTTTACGCCTAGTACGCAAGAGTGAGTCGCAAAAAAATACTGCGTGATATCACTTAAGTGGGTTCGAGTGCGCCGGCCGTTGCCAACTGGACTGGCGCAGAAACTAATCGGAGGAAGTTATGAAGAAGTTTGGAATTTTTGCCGCGGCCATCCTGATACCGGCCGCGGGCTGGGCGGATATCATCACCTCGCCCGGCGCTGGATTCGTCAGCGTACCGGTGACCTTCGCCTCGACCACGGGATCCGGCGCTGCGCCGTTTTGGAACAACAACTCGCTCGACGGAATGAACCTGAACGCCGGCGACTTCCTGGGGGGAGTCAACCCCAGTCTGGGCCTTACCAACTACTTGAGCTCGAGCGGCGGGTTCGGGAGCTATTTGTCCACGGGTGCCTCCGGGCTGGATGCTCCTGGCAATTTCAGTTTCCTGCAGACGGCGCTATCGGTGAATGTGACCTTGCTCTACACCAACGCCGCGGCGAACATCGGCCCGCACGGCACCGAGATTGGGTTGTATAACGTTCAGGACCCATCCCAGAAAGCGGCGCTCTTCGCGCACGGGACGCTCAACAACCCGGTCGGCGGCATCTACAACAACAACATCACCCCGCTCTCGCCGTTTTCCGCGAGCACCTGGGCAAACTATGGCCTTTACGGAATCACCTGCGACTACTGGGGAACGTCCTGCCTCACGTATTACTCGAATACGGCGTTGAATCCCGCCAGCGAACCCGCGCACCAGCACTTCGCCCTGTTTCAAAACGCGCAGGACCCGCTCACGTACTTCATCGGATTCGAAGACATTTACGGCATGAACGTCACGGAAGGCTACGGCGATTTTAACGATGCCATCTTCCGTCTGCAGACCACCAGCAGCTTTACCCCGCGCGTACCTGAGGCCCCCGTGCCGGAACCGGCGACATTCTTGGTAATGGGAATCGGGCTGGCCGGACTGGGCTTGCTGCGCCGCCGGCGCAGGATTCCGTTGTAAGCGCCGGCGATCAGGCCGAGGCGGCTCCGCTGACCGCGGTCCTGGCCGCGGCCAAGGCGGCTTCGTAGTTGGGGTGCTCGCCGACTTCCTTCACGTACTCCACATAGCGGACCACGTTGTTCTTATCGACGACGAAAATGGCCCGGCTCAGGATGCGAAGATCCTTGATGAGCGTGCCGTAGGCCTGTCCGAAGGATCCCTCGCGGTGATCGGAAACCATCTTCACGTGATCGATCCCGAAGGCTCCGCACCAGCGCTTCTGGGCAAACGGAAGATCCATGCTGAAGGTGTAGATCTTCACGTCCGGCAGCTTGCCGGCTTCTTCGTTGAAGCGCCGGGTCTGGGCGTCGCACACCGGCGTATCCAGCGACGGGACCACGCTGAAGATCCGTACGCCGCTTCCCGTTCCTGCCAGATCCAGTGGTTTCAGTGAATCATCCACCGCTTTGAAATCCGGCGCCTTATCGCCCGGCTTCAGTTCCGGCCCCACTACCGTGAGAGGATTTCCTCTGAGTGTTGTTGCTCCTGGTCTTTCCATAGAATTCTATTGTAGTAATTCCCCGAGCGCGCCCGCGTCGGTCACCGGCAGCTTGCAGGCGTAGTTTTCACAAACGTAGGCGGTGGCGAGCCCGTCCGCTGGAGTCAACGCAACCGGAGCCTCGGAGGCGCGCATCACGATGGCGTTCGGCAGAAATCGCTGCCGGATGACGTGCAGCATGCCGGTGAGCCGGTCGCGCGGGCCGGCCAGCACGATCTCCATGGGTTTGCCCATGGCGAACATCTGCGCCACCAGCACTTGCGGCAGTCCGGCGCCGCCTGAAAGGATCCGGCCGGCGAACGATTCCAGAGTCCTCTCGGCGGCCTGGCGGAA
>DATIRX010000444.1:0-5490 GCA_035469225.1 Bryobacteraceae bacterium | reverse complement strand
GGATTTAGGTGTCGCGGCGGTCATGGACAGGGCGATCAGGAGCGTCGTGATCAGCCGGGCGCCGCGCATGTTCCTAGGATCTCATCTCTTGGGAAGCGAAGCGGCGACGATTTGCGCGATGTCTAACAATTTCGGAGGAGTTGGGGAGACTGCCGAGAGTGCATCGCGAAACATTGTGTTGCAGAAGGGGCAGGCCGCGGCGACCGTGCCGGCGCCGGTTGCGGCCAATTCGCGGGCGCGATGATGGCTGACGCGCTCTCCTTTTTCTTCGCCCAGGAATGCCAGGCCCCCGCCTGCTCCACAGCAGAAGCTCCGTTCCCGGGAGCGCGGCGGATCCACGACCTCGCCGGAGCGCGCCAGCACCGTACGCGGCTGGTCGTACACGTTGCGGTAACGGCCGAGGTAGCAGGGGTCGTGATAGACGATCTGCCCGTCGGGCGATTGCGGAAGCTGGTGGATATGGCGCGCCATGAATTCGCTGTGGTGTTCGATGGGCGGAGCTTCGCCGTGCTCCAGATAGTCGGTAGAGATCGTACGGACGCAATGCGGGCAGATGGAAACGATCCTGGCGACTTTGTTCCGCGCCAGTGTTTCCAGATTCGTTTCGGCCAGTTGCTGGAATACGAGATCATTGCCCAGGCGGCGAGCCGGATCGCCGGTACACTTTTCTTTGCTCAGGACGCCGAAGCTGGTTCCCAGGTGGCGCATCACGCGGGCGAAATCGGCAATGATCTCGCGGCCCTGGGGATCGTAGGCTCCCATGCACCCAAGCCACAGGCAATATTCCTGCGATCCGTCGAAGATGGGGAATTGTTCCTTGGCGATGAATTTGTCGCGCTCGGCGGAGGCAAAGCCCAAGGCGTTTCCATTGCGTTCCAGGGCCAGGAACAGCTTGGTGCCATAGCCATCGTCCCACTTGCCGGTATTCACCGCGCCGCGCCGGAGCCCCACGATGATGGGCAAGTGCTCCACGCCGACCGGGCATTGAAATTCGCACGCGCCACAGGTGGTGCATTGGAACGCAGCTTCCTGCGACAGGTGCTTGCCGAAGAGAGGCTCTTCGGAAGCAGGGCCGAACTCGTTCAGGTAGCGGCGGACTCCCAGGGCGATTTGTTTGGGATCCAGAATTTTGCCGGTGGCGTTGGCGGGGCAATGCTCGGTGCATCGGCCGCATTCGACGCAGGAGTAGGCTTGGAGCGCGACAATCTGCGTCAGATCCTTGCCGGTATCCAGGCCGAAATCTTCATCGCCGGCCAGGGGAGGGATCTTCGCAAAGGCTCCGCGCGTCAGGAAGACCGAGAACGGACTGAGCACCAGATGCAGGTGTTTGGTGTTGGGGATCAGCGGCAGAAACACCAGCAGCGCCAGGGTGTGCGTCCACCACACCGTCTTGGTGTCGGCCGCCAGGCCGGCGAGGTACGTCGCCATCAGCACGAAGATCAACAACGCGATCACGCCCGATTCGTACGACAGCTCGCCCAGCCACTTGGGACGAAGCAGGAAGCGGCGGAGGAACAATCCGGTAATGGAGATCGCCACGGCTACCGCGAAGACTGCGGCGAACACGAAGTAGAAACTTCGCGGATGCAGGAAGGGCGTGCCGAATCCGATCGCCAAGTGATTGAGAGTTACCAGCGCGAAGACGCAGAATCCCCAGAACACCAAGGCGTGCGCCAGGCCGGGAAGAGGCCGTTCGCGGATCACTTTGGCCTGGAGCATGACTTCCCACACGAAATCGCGGATGCGCCTGCCTGCGGGATGCAGTGAAAAACCGGCATCCGGCTTGGACCCGAGGATCCTGCGCAGGGTGGGAACGAAGCGTATCGAGAATCCGGCCACGGACGCCGCCAGTAACACGGCGAGCAGCAGTTTCTCAAACATGTCTCTCAAAAATGTAGCATGCGGGATCAAACCGCTAGAATGTTAAGACATGCGTCATCTTATTTCCGGAGCAGCGGGCTTCATCGGCTCCCACTTGTGCGACCGGCTGCTGGCGGACGGCGGCGAGGTGGTGGGCCTGGACAATCTGATCACGGGCTCGCGCCGGAATATCGAGCACCTGGGGGGCAACCGCAAGTTCACATTCATTGAATACGACGTAACGCAGCCTGTTCGCGCGGACGGCAAATTCGACCACGTGTGGCACCTGGCGTCGCTGGCAAGCCCCAAGTTCTATCTCAAGTACCCCATCGAAACGCTGGAATCAGGCTCAACCGCGACGCGCAACATGCTGGAGATCGCCCGCCGCGATCATGCGCGCTTCCTGGTGACCTCCACTTCGGAATGTTATGGCGATCCGCTGGAGCATCCGCAGGTGGAAACCTACTGGGGGAATGTGAATCCAGTGGGTCTGCGGTCGTGTTATGACGAGAGCAAGCGCTACGCGGAAGCCATCACCATGGCGTACCACCGGACCCACGGCGTGCGCACCACCATCGCGCGGATCTTCAATACGTATGGGCCGCGCATGGCCTTGGACGACGGGCGAGTGGTGCCGGCGTTCCTGGATCAGGCGCTGCGCGGCCAGCCGCTCACCGTGTTCGGCGACGGTTCGCAGACCCGCAGTTTTTGTTACGTCAGCGATATGGTGGAGGGACTGGTCCGGCTGGCGAATTCCGAGGAGCGTTTTCCGGTGAATCTGGGCAATCCCATGGAACTCACCATCCTGGAATTCGGGGAACGAATTCAGCGGCTGATGGGGGTCACGACGCCGATGGTGCACCAGCCTCTGCCTTCCGACGATCCCAAACGTCGCCAGCCGAATATCGCCAAGGCGAAAAAAGTGCTCGGATGGGAGCCCAAGGTCTCGTTGGAAGAAGGACTGCGGGAAACGGTGGAGTATTTCAAGAAGCGCTTAGCTGCCGTGTGACCGCAGCGCGCATACCGCCAGGGTCACCCAGGCGGCGATGAAGGAAACGCCGCCGAACGGAGTAATGGCGCCCAGCGTCCGCACTCCGGTGATCGCCAGCAGGTACAGGCTGCCGGAAAAAAGCACGATTCCGGCCAGCAGCAGCCAGCCGGTCCAGTTTCCGGCGGATTCCGAAATCAGGCCGGCGCGGACCAGCAAGGGCACGGCCAGCATTCCTAGCGCGTGAACGAAGTGATAGAAGACGGCCTTTTCGTAGACGCCCATGGAGTAGGCATCCAGACGTCCTTGCAAGCCGTGGGCTCCGAATGCGCCGATGGAGACGGCCAGCGCGAGCAGGATGGCGGCGGCAGCGGTCCAGTTCATGTGTGGTTATCCCGCTGCCACCCAGACTTTCGCGGCCGCGGCGCCGCCCAACTGCACCGGCTTGCGCTCGACGCGCAGGCTCATGGTCTGATCGTAGTTTTTTGCGACTACCTTTAGCTGCGCTCCCGGCCGAATGCCGAGACCGTTCAGATACTCCAGCAGCTTGCGGTCACGCTCGAAGACGCTCATGACGCGAACGGCCGCGCCGCCGGATGCTTCGTCCAGCGGGATCCAGCCACGCTCTCGCCGGTCGCGCGGATGGTCCATGCCGATCAGGTTCCCGTGCGGGCACGCGCCGCCGGTACCCAGCTTGTCGGCCAGCTTGCGCTCGAAATCGGCCGAGACAGCGTGCTCCAGCTGTTCGGCTTCGTCGTGCACCTTGAACCACTCCATGCCGAAAATCTCGGTCAGCATCCTTTCGATCAGATGGTGGCGATTGAGCAGGCGGCTGGCGATCTCGCGTCCCTCGCGAGTCAGGCTGAGCTCTCCCGATGCGGCGACCTTAATCAGCCCGTCGCGCTTCAGCCGCCGGATGGCCATGGTGACGGCCGGAGCAGAAACGCCCAGCCAGCGTGCCAGGGTCGCGGCGATGACGGTTTCGCCTTCGCTTTCCGCCTCGGCGATGGCCTTGAGGTAGTTTTCCTTGGAGATGGTGATGCGCACGCTATCCGAAATTGTAATATGCTCACGAGGAAGGTGCTCATGAGTCATACTCGCTGCGCGCAGATCCTGGCCTGCCTGGTTGTTCTTGGTTGGATGCCGGTCCACGCGGAAGAGCGTGTCGACCTGGGCGTGATTCACAGGATCCGGGAAGAAGCCTTGCAGAATTCCAAGGTGATGGACCACGTGTTCCAGCTCACCGACGTCCATGGCCCGCGCCTGACCAACTCGCCCGGCTTCTTCGGGGCGGCCGACTGGGTCGTAAAGCAGCTGAAGGAGTGGGGCATCGAAGGACGCCAGGAAAAATGGGGCCCGTTCGGGCGGGGCTGGACGTACACGCACTTTTCGGCGAATCTGATCGAGCCGCAATACGCCCCCCTGATCGGCTTTCCGCTGGCCTACTCTCCGGGGACCAATGGCACGGTGACGGGTGAGGTGATGGTTGCCAACATCGCCGCCGAGTCCGATTTCGACCGCTACAAGAGCAAGCTGAAGGGCAAGATCCTGTTCATGGGCGTGGGCCGGGAGCTCACCATGATCACTACGTCGCTCGGCCAGCGTTACACCGACGATGAGCTCGCCAAATTGAGTGCCGCTGCGGACGGCGGTGGTCGCGGCGGTGCGCCGGGGGCCGCTGCGCTGGCGCAGGTGGACGGGGGCCGTGGAGGCCGCGGCGGACGGGGAGGCGCGGGTGGTCCCGGGGCGCAGCCGGGCGGTCTGACGCCGCAGCAGCAGTTCCAGAACCGGCTCAATACCTTTCTCAAGGACGAAGGCGTGGCCGTGGTGGTGCGGCTGGGCGGCGGACAGAGCAGCGGCGGCACGGTGTTCGGGCAAGCGGCGGGATCGCGCGACGTGAAGGACCCCGTTCCGCCCCCCTCGGTCGCCTTGACGCCGGAACACTACAACCGCGTGCTGCGCCTTCTGGATGCGAAGATCCCGGTGAAACTGGAATTCGAAATCCAGGCGAAGTTTTTGGACGACCGCCTGGATTCGGTAAACGTGATCGGCGAGATTCCGGGCGGGCGCAAGCGCGATGAGGTGGTGATGCTCGGCGCGCATCTGGATAGCTGGCAGGGCGGCACGGGAGCCACCGACAACGCGGCCGGCTGCGCGGTGATGATCGAAGCCCTCCGCATTCTCAAAACGCTGAACCTGCCCATGGATCGCACGGTTCGCATGGCTCTATGGAGCGGGGAAGAGCAGGGCATCCTGGGATCGCGGGCCTACGTCATCGAACATTTTGCGGATCGCCTGGACATGAAGCTGAAGCCCGAGCACGCCAGGCTGGCGGGCTATTTCAACGTCGACAACGGCAGCGGGAAGATTCGCGGGGTGTATCTGCAAGGCAATGACGCCATGCGTCCGATTTTCGAGGCCTGGTTCAAGCCGTTCCAGGATCTGGGCGCGGGGACCATCAGCATCCGCAACACTACCGGCACGGATCATCTGAGCTTCGACAACGTCGGCTTGCCGGGATTCCAGTTCATTCAGGACGGACTGGAATACAATTCACGCACGCATCATTCGAATATGGACGTGTACGATCGCGTCCAGCGCGCCGATCTGTCGCAGATGGCGGCCATCGTCGCATCGTTTGT
>DATIRX010000443.1:0-3878 GCA_035469225.1 Bryobacteraceae bacterium | reverse complement strand
CGTGAGGCCGCGGACGACGGGGTAAAGCATTTTCGCGAGTATCCTAATGATCTCAAATCGGCAGGATTCGGAAAAATCTTTCGAAAAGACTTAGGATTTGGCTCTTTTGCGATGATTCTCACCACGCAATCCGCGGGTTCTAACGGGACGGGCGCGCCGCCGGGCGGTAGCGTGAAGTAGGGATTGCGCCGTTCAACGGCAAGCAACAGGCTTACTTCTTCGCGGCTTTTTCTTCGGCCCGGGAGCCGGCCAGGATGCCGGTCATACCATAGTTGCCCTCGTGGCAGGCGGAATCGAAGATCATGTGGCGGTCGTCCTTGGTCTTGCCCATTTCAATGAGGACGGTCCACGGCCGGGTCCAAGTTTTGGGGTCCTCGAAGGTGATTTCGCGGCGCAGATTGTTGGCGTCCACGCGCCGGATCCGTTCCGTCATCTTATAGGTGTCGACGTTGGATCCGCGAAAACCCTGCTCGAAATTGGTGGTTTCGATGACCAGTGTGTTGCCTTCCCAGTGACCGCGCGAGTCGCCCAGGTAGAACTTGAGGCTGGCGGGAGCGTGCGGGCGCCCATCCATGAAGATGGTGCGATTGCCTCCACCGGCGTGATCGTCTTCCATGTAGATCGACATGGATTTGGGAGACTGCACGATCTGCATGACGGTGCCCTGCGCAAAGAGCGTGTTCAGCGGCAGAAACGGCATGGGGACGCCGAGGCAACGCGGAGATTGGGCAATAAACTCGGGATTATCGTTGCCGCCTCCCCGGCCGCCCGGGCCCGCGAGCCCGCCTCGGCCCTGCGCCGGCGCACCAGAGACCAGCGGAGGAATCTTGCCGTCCGGCGGATCGATGATCATGGAGGTCCGTTTGCCGGTGCGCAACACGGAGTTGAAGACGGCGTTATAGGCTCCGCTGACGTCCTGAGCGCCGGACGAGCGGGCGTTGCGACCGGGATCCAATCCTTTTCTGGCATCGGCGGCGGCCACTTCCGCGTCGGTCAAAAACTCCTTGCCGGCATTGGCGGCGGAACGTTCCAGCGGCACGTCCGCCATCACGAACCAGGTTCCCTGCAGATCCGGGTCGCCCCAGGGTGTTCGAAGGGAAGCGGCGGCCTTAGCTGCGCCCGCGGATTTGGCGGTCTTTGCTTTAGACGCGGCTTTGGACGTGGCGGCCGGGGTCTGGGCGAACGTTAGAACGCCTGCCAGCCCACACGCTCCTACGGCCAGAGATACGAAATATCGGCGGCGCATCAAAGAGGTATTCCTCGCGACTATTATAGTAGAGATGCCGCGACGTACGGATATCAGGGAGGCCTCGCACATGAGAGCTTGGGGTAAAGGCTGGACCATATTCATTTCGGCGGTGGCGCTGGCCACGCCAAGCGCGGCGCAAGCCCCCGTGACGCGCATCGCGGGGAAACCCGACTTCAGCGGGATTTGGGAAGCCAACAACACGGCGAACTGGGACCTGCAGACGCACGCGGCGCGTCCGATGGTGGCGCAGGCCGGCTTGACCGCCAAGCCCGTTCTTGCGGCGCCGGTTCTCGGACTCGGTTCGCTGGGCTGGGTTCCCGGAGGTCTGGGCGTGGTGGAGGGCGAAGAGATTCCCTACCAGCCGTGGGCCGCCGCGAGGAAGAAAGAGAACCTGGAACACTGGATGGATCGCGACCCGGAGATCAAGTGCTTCCAGCCGGGGGTGCCGCGCGCGATGTACATGCCGCACCCGTTTCAGATTGTCCAGAGCGCCACCAAGATCAACATGGTGTTCGAATATGCGAATGCCCAGCGCACCATCCATCTGAATAAGATGGAGGACTATCCGAACGTGCTTTGGATGGGGTACTCGGTCGGCCACTGGGAGGGCGACACGCTGGTGGTCAACGTCTCCGATTTCACCGATGCGACCTGGTTCGACCGCTCGGGGAATTTTCATAGCGACGCGCTGCACGTGGTGGAGCGGTACACTCCCATGGGCCGCGACGTGATTCGCTACGAAGCCACAATAGAAGATCCGCAGGTGTTCACGCGGCCCTGGAAGATCAGCATGCCGCTGTATCGCCGGCTGGAGCCGAATGCCCAGCTCACCGATTTCCGGTGCGTCGAGATGGTGGAAGAGACCATGTACGGGCATCTTCGCAAAGAGCAACTGGTCAAGCACTGGGAAGGCACCACCATGAACGTGGACATCACGCGCAAGATCCCGCCGGGCGAGGCTGTTCATGAGCGCTATATATCGGGGAATCCGCCGGCGAAGTAGAATAGTAAAGACCGGGAGGTCAGTTGAAAATGCCAGCCAGACTCACTGTTGGAGCCGTCGTGGTAGCGGCTGTCGGTTTGCTCGTGTCGCCATCGCCGGCGCGGGCGCATCATGCTTTTGCGGCGGAATTTGACGAGAAGAAACCGGTCAAGTTCCTGGACGCCACGGTCACGAAGGTCGAACTGATCAATCCGCACAGCTGGATCCACGTGGACGTGAAGCAGGCGGATGGCACGGTTGTAAACTGGGCCATCGAAGCGGGGAGCCCGAACATCCTGCTGCGGCGCGGCATCACGAAAGGCACGCTGAAGCAAGGCGACAAAATCATCATCGACGGGTATCAATCGAAAGACGGATCGCACCGGGCCAACGGCCGGGACCTCACGCTGCCCAATGGGCAACATCTGTTTCTCGGATCTTCGGGTCCCGGCGAAGGAGCTCCTTACGAAGTGCCGCGGCCCGGCGTGGATGTGAAATAGACGGCGACCTTTAACCGGAGCGGTCGGCAGCCACCAGCCAGATGGCCGCGGGCAGCTTCACCCCCGCGGACGAAGCGTAGGGCATGAGAGCGCGCCGGATGGACTCGATGGCCGCGGCGCGAATTTCCTCCGGCTGGTCCGCGAGCGCCCGTTTGGCGGGGCCCATTTGGGACGACTGCATCAACGCATCCTCCAACGTTCCCCCGGCCGCAATGTCCAGGTGAATGTTCAGCGGGGTGAAAGAAGGCGCCGTAAATCCAGCCGACGTGAGGATGCGCGTGACGCGCGCGGTGTCGGCCAATGCGAATGGGCCGGGCTCTTCCGGATCCGGCTTGGGCAGACGCGGGGCGTGTTCATAAACAGCGTGCAGCGGAATCTGAAGCCAGGGATTTTCGTTCATCGGGCGCCAGCAGGCGAAACGGAGCCGTCCGCCGGGAACCAGCCCGGTCCGCAGGTTCGCGAACGCAGCCACGGGATCGCCGAAGAACATTACTCCAAAACGCGACACGATCAGTTCAGCGCCGAGATCGTGAAGAGGCAGACCCGCGGCGTCGCCGAGGATACAAGTCGTGTTGGCGAACTGGCTGAGACGCACCTTCGCCAGCGCCAGCATGGGCTCCGAGATATCGAGTCCGATCACGCGCCCGGAAGGTCCTACGGCGCGAGCTAGTTCGATGGTGGTAGCGCCGCAGCCGCAACCAACATCCATGACGGCGGAGCCGCCGCGGGGAGCCGCAAATGCGAGCAGCGGCCCGATCACGGGAGCAAGCGTGCGGTCCAGGCGATCCTGTTGGCGAGCCCAGAATTCGCCGTCGATTCCATTCCAGCGCTCGCGCTGGATCTCGTTGAAACTCTGGGCCGGCGTCATCGCGCCATTTTAGTGGCGGCAACCGCTGTTTCCGGAACCTGAATGGGCTCCAGAGACGCGACGATTTCGGCCCGGCGATTTTCAAACCATGGCGGAATGTGGAGCTTGGTGCCGAGCTCCTCTTTGGTTTCGTCTTTCTCGAATGATCCCGGAGCGTTGCAGCAGCTCTCTACCAGGATTCCGCCCGGGCAGCGGCAGTACATGGAGTAAAAGTAGAAGCGATCCTTGATCTCGGAGGCATCGGTATAGCCGAGCTCTTCATAGATCGCCTTCTGCTCG
>DATIRX010000442.1:0-3205 GCA_035469225.1 Bryobacteraceae bacterium | reverse complement strand
GGATCCAGACCTTTCTCCTCGATGTAGCGGTAAATATTCTCGAGCACGATGATGGCGTCATCGATGACGATTCCGACCATCAGAGTCAGCGCCAGCATGCTGATCTGGTTCAGGGTGAAATCCATGGCTTTCATCAGCGCGAAGGTGGAGATGATGGAGATCGGAATGGCGACCGCGGCGATCAGCGTAGTTCGGATATTGGCCAGGAAGATGAAGATGACGGCGGCGGCCAGAATGCTGCCTTCGATTAAGTGCGACTGGATGGCGTCGATGGCGGCTTTGATGAACACCGAGGTGTCATTGACCAGAGTGATGTGGATGTCTTTGGGCAGGGTCGCCTGCAGCTCCGCCAGCCGCTCCTTGACCGCTCCCGCCGTGGCGACTGCGTTGGTGCCGGATTGCTTGGAGACGATGAGCGTGACGGACGGTTCGCCGTTGAGGCGCGCGGCAGTGACAGACTCTTCCACGCTGTCCTCGGCCCGGCCGATGTCGCGAAGTTTGACCGGATACGCCCCGCGCGTGGCGACAGCGATCTCGTTGAACTGCGCCGGATCCACCAGGCGTCCCAGGGTTCGCACGGTCAGCTCGCTGGCGCCCTGAGTGACGCTGCCCGCCGGCAGTTCCAGATTCTGCTGGCGCAAAGCGTTGGCGACGTCGGTGATCGACAGGCCGTAGGCCCGCATCCGCTCCGGGTCCACCCATACGCGGATCTCGCGGCGCAGGCCGCCCACCAGGCGGATCTGGCCGACGCCCTTCACGTTTTCCAGACGCTGCTTGATCTGCTTATCGGCCAGCTCGGTGACTTCGCGCAGAGGGCGCGAAGCGGACACCACCAGCTGCATAATCGGCGTGGCATCCGGGTCGAATTTTTGGATGACCGGGGCTTCAGCCGTTTCGGGAAGGTCGGGCAAAGTAGTGGCGACCTTATCGCGGATTTCCTGAGCGCCTACATCGCCGGACTTATCCAGCGAAAAACTGACCACCACCGTGGAGAGACCTTGCACGGAGGTGGATCGGACGTCCTCGATGCCGCTGATGGTGTTGACGGCGTCTTCGATGCGCTTGGTGATGTCCGTCTCAATTTCCTCGGCCGTGGAGCCTGGATTCACCACCAGGATCGAAACGGTAGGGACGTCCACTTTGGGAGTCAGGTCCACGCCCAGCGAGAAATAGGAGAATCCTCCCACCACCACCAGCGCGAGGATCAGCATCGTCGCGAAGACCGGACGCCGGACGCAGAGTGCCGCGAGTTTATGCATGAATCAAGCTCCTGTTGCCGCCGCACCGGCGACGCGAACGCTTTGCCCGTCGTACAGATCCTGCAGATGATCGGTGGCCAGAACGGCGTCGGCGGGTATGCCGGACAGGATCCGCACCTGATCGCCGTCTTTTTCTCCCAACTGGACGACCGCCAGGCGTGCCCGGCCTTCACGGATCATAAACACCTGCGACGAATTCGTGGTCGGATCGGTGATCACTGCGGTCTGCGGAACAAAGATGCCTGGAGTGCTGCCCGGCAGGACCACGCGCGCCGTGGCGAACATGCCGGGCCGCAGGGCGACGTCGGCATTGGCGAACGTTACTTCGGTGATAAACGTCCGGGAGTTGGGATCCACGGCCGGGTTGACCGCGGTCACCGTGCCCTGGAACACGCGGCCCGGGTAGCCCGAGACGGCGGCTCCCACGCTCAAGCCGCGCTTCATCTGGGGAGCGTACAGCTCCGGTATCTGCAGCTCGAGTTTGATGGGCGTCACGCGCACGATGGTGGCGATCTTGGAATTGGCGGAAACGTATTCGCCGGGCGTAACCGAGCGGACGCTGACGTATCCCGCGAACGGCGCATGAATCTGGGCGTCGGCCAGGGCTTTCTCGGCCATCGCGACCTGGGCGCGGGATCCCTGCAGCGAGGCTTCCTGAGTCGCCACGCCCTGATAGTTCTGGCGTGCGGCGTTCAGCGTGGCCTCGTAGGCCTGCCGGGTGGCGTTGACCTGTGCGTCGGCGGTTTCGACCTGCGTGCGAGCTTTGTCGTAGGCGCTGCGCGAAACGTCGCCGGTGTTGACCAGATTGGCGTAGCGCTGCGCATCGGCCTGCGCCAGTCTCTGCTGCGCCACCGCCGATTCGTACGCCGCCTTGGCTCCCAGGACTTCCGGAACCGTGTTGGGATCGAAGGTTTGATTCTGCCCCAATCCGATTTTGGATTGTGCCTGGCGAACGGACGCTTCGGCCTGCTGTTGCGCGGCGCGAGCCTGATCCAGACGAAGAGTCGCATCGCGACTGTCCAGGCGAGCGATCACCTGGCCCGGTTGCACGAAGTCGCCGACATCCACCAGCGTGGCGACGATAATGCCGGCCACATTGGGAGCGACATCGGAGGCATCGTGCGCCACAAAGCTGCCGGTGGCTTGAACGGTTGCGGAAACTTCCCGGGCGCTGACGCGCATGGTGGCGACGGTGGGGGTCTGGACCACGCCCTTGCCGGGGGCCGGCGTGGATCCAGGTCCGGATGCCGCGCCGGTTTCAGAGCGCTGGCACGAGGCCAGGCTGATCACCAAGAAGACTACGGAAACGATCGATAGGGCGCGTAATTTCATGACTGTTTTCGCTGGCTGCTCTTCTTCGAGCTTTTGACGGGTGGATGCAGGGCCGGATGCAGGGCCGTGATCAGAAATTTCGCGAACTCGTCGGCGATCTCTTTGTCCGGCCGGGACACCGACTTGATACCGAAAATGTATTTGCCGGTGGCGTATTGCATGGCGGGGGAGGCCAGCAGCATCACCAAAGCGTCGGCATCGCCTTTCGGGAAGGCGCCCTCGCGCTGCCGCAGCACCACGTAGTCGCGCAGGAATTGCAGGACGTGGGAGCCGCTCCGCTCGTGAAATAACGTCGGCAGGGAGTGGCCTTCCAGGGCCGCGTACAGCATCAAACGATGGAACGCGGTGTCCTGGCGAAACGATTTTAGAATGTGCGTCAGAAGACACCGGATGAAACCCAAGTCATCGCGGCGCTGCGCCATCGCCTGCATCTCGGACAGCCATTTCTCTTTGCCCGCCACGGCTTCGTGCGTGTCCAGCATGGCGTGGTAGAGGTCCTCTTTGGTGGCAAAGTGCCGGAACAGGATGGCCTCGCTGACACCGCTGGCCGCGGCAATGTCTTTGGTCCGGGTGCCGCTAAAACCATGCTTGGAGAACAGCGCCACGGCGTTTTC
>DATIRX010000441.1:0-1822 GCA_035469225.1 Bryobacteraceae bacterium | reverse complement strand
GTATACGGTCGTCTTTCTGCTTGTCCGGGAACTGACCTGGCGCTCTCAAGGCCGGCGGCGATGGACGCTGTTTGTTCCGCTGATCGTGATTGCAGTCGCTGAGGCAGCGTTAGGGCTTGCGCAGATTGCTCCGAATTCGCCCGCGCACGGGACCTATGGCAATCGCAATCATTTCGCGGGATTGCTGGAGATGGTGCTGCCGGTCACGGTGGCGCTGGGGCTTGCAGTCCGTGGCTTCGCTGGCATTGGTGTGCTATGTTTCGGAACGCTCATTTTCTTAGGAATCCTCTACTCGCTTTCGAAAATGGGCTTTGTCGCCGCCCTCGGCGGACTTTTCATAATGGCCGCGCTGGGAGCGGGTGTCAGGCTGCCGCCCCGAACCCGGTGGTTCGCGGTTGCGGGCCTCGCTGCCGTTATTCTGCTGGCTCTGGTGTTTCTGCCGCCGGACCAGGTGGTCACGGGCGTTGGCAGTCTGTTCACTGACGACACCAGCGGCGAAGGACGCTTCCCGATCTGGGCCGATAGCCTGCATCTGATTGCCGCCTATCCGCTCTTCGGCGTGGGCCTGGGAAATTACGGTGGCGCTTTTATCAAATACCAGACCGCAGTGGTGGACCGCACCTTCGATCACGCCCACAACGACTACCTGGAACCTCTGGCGGAACTCGGTGTCTTCGGCTTTTTCTTGCTCGCCTGTTTTGTTTTCCTGATCTTCAGGAAAGCGGTTCGCGCCGCTACGCGTCGGGACGATGCCAATATCCGTTATCTGGGGCTGGGATGCGTGGGGGGCATGGCGGCCATTGGCCTTCACAGCCTTACGGATTACAACATGTATGTTCCGGCGAATGCATTTGTGTTCGCCTGGATTGCGGGGATTGCGGCCGGGTTGCCTGCCGCGCCCAGGAGGGCGACCCACTCTAACGCGGCCGGAGAGCAATTCCCCTTGAAGAAGGTCGCGGTGGCCCTCAGCGGCGCGCTGGCCGTGTACGCTTCGGGTTGGCTTGTGCTCCAGCACTCGTTCCTGAGCGATCCGCAAGCCGAGAGCTGGTTCTGCCGCTTCGGGATTTGTAATATGAACGGATACTTGTTTCCTGCCGATCCCGACACCGTTCGTCAGGCCTACCTACTGGAATCCGTTCGCCGCTATCCAGCCAGCCCAGACCGCTGGACTGCGTTAGGAAAGGCGATGTGGAGATCAGGGCAAATCGAACGAGCCCGACAGTGCTTTTCTAACGCCGTTGCGCTGGGACCGAACCGGATAGGGACCCTGTATACGTTTGCGGATTTCTACCACAGCCTCGGCGAAGACGGCCTCGCGCTGGAACAAACTTCCCGTGCACTCCAGAGTACGAAAGAGCTCGACCAATTTTTCTTCGATTGGTTCAAGACAGAAAAGATCCCCATGAGCGAGATATTCTCTCGCGGCCTGCCGCCGGATGCGCGCGTGTTCCGGAACTACCTCCGCTACATGCTCAACTCGAAAAACGTGGAGGGTGCCGGACAGGTGTGGAATGCCAGCATCGCGCGCGGTTACGCGGATGACAAGTTGGCCGGCGAATACGTCGGTTTCCTGGCCGGCCAGAATCACTTCGATTCTGCGGCCAGAGCCTGGGCCGCTTATCTTGGGGGCCATAGGAACGGTTATCTGGAGTCGAACTGGCTGTTGAATGGCGACTTTGAGTCAGAGCCATCAAACTTGCCCATGGACTGGGCCGCCGGGGGGGCCGCCGGCGTCGAGGTCGCGCGGGATGCGGACGTGAAGCACTCCGGCGCATATTCCCTGCGAATTCGCTCTGACGGCAAGCAGAACCTGACCGACGCC
>DATIRX010000440.1:0-3586 GCA_035469225.1 Bryobacteraceae bacterium | reverse complement strand
GGCCAGCGCGACCGCCATCAGGAGTCCTTGCGACTTCCAACGAACCATTCTTCGCTATGGTACCCGTTAGGGTTGCACAGGGGCTTGAGCCGCCTGTTTGGAGCGGTGCTCGCGATAAGCCGCGCGCGTCCGCTGGATCTGCTGGACGTGTTCTTCCACGTGCTCGGCGTTGCTCTTCACCAGATCCAGCAGCGTCAGCGGACCGCTCTCCGTATGGACTCCGGCGCGCGCGAAAGCGTCCTCGGGCAGCGCCTTGAGCAGCTCGTGGTTTTCCGCGCGCAGCTTGCGAAATGTTTCGAGCGCCTGCGAAATTTTGCGGCGGCCGTAGTCCAGATGGTCGGCCCACAGCTCCCCGTTAAACCCCTGCAGCGTGGGATTGTCCTCGGCAGCCATCTGCCGGATGCGCATCACGCCGACGGCTTCAGAATCGGCCAAGTGGCAGACGATCTGCCGCACGCACCATTTGTCGGGGGCCGGTTTGAAGTCGAGTTCCGATCCGGCAGCGCCGGTGGTGGACATCGCCAGCAGTTCTCCGCCGCGGCGGAATCGTTCCAGAATGTTTGCCAGGTCGCTCATGAGGGATGTATCAATAATAGTCCGCGCAGCTCATGTAATAGCCGCACTGTTCGCAGAATAGTTTGCATTTCCGCTCGGCCAGGCGGCGGCTGCACACCGGGCAGTACAGCATCGGTTCTTCGTCGGAAGTCCGTTTAGACTCCTCAGATATCGGAGATTCCGAAGGATGCTCCACCGCGAAACCATTATAATGAAGGCCGAGTAGCCCCATGCACAGACGAATTTTCCTGATCGCAGTCACGGTTGCAGCGACGCAGTGTTTTGCGCAGAGCCGGCGCCCCGATCCGCCCGTTCGCCAGCCGGTTCGCGGAACCCACGGAGCCGTGGCCGCCGGCAGCGATTGGGCCACCAATGCCGGAATGCGCCTGTACGATCAGGGCGGCACGGCGGTGGACGCAGGCGTCGCGGCCATGTTCGCGGCCTCGGTCACCGAGCTCTCGCACTTCGGCATGGGGGGCGAAGCTCCCATCCTGATCCGCACCAAGGCCGGCAGGGTGTATTCGATTGCGGGCGTGGGCACCATGCCCAAGCTCGCCACGGCCGATTTCTTCCGGAAACGAAAAGTGGAACTAGGCGACGTCACGTTTCGCGAGAGTGGAGAAACTCACCTGAAGGGAATTATTCCCGACGCGGGCCTGATGCCGGCTCTGGTGCCCGGCATGGTGGATGCGGGATTAGTCGCGCTGCGCGAGTTCGGCACCAAATCGTTCGCCCAGGTCATCGCCCCGGCCATCGAGCTGGCGGACGGGTATGCGCTGGACGATATGCGGGCGCGCAGTTTTGCGGGCGCGCAGCCTTTCCTGGAACTGTGGCCGACCTCGAAAGCGCATTTCATGCCCAACGGCCATACCCCCGGGGTCGGCGAGATTTTCCATCAGCCGGACCTGGCGAAAACGCTGCGTGCGATGGCGGCGGCGGAGAAGAAGGCGCTGGCTGCGGGCGCGAAACGCGAGGCCGCGATCGACGCGGTGCGCGATTATTTTTATCGCGGGGAGATCGCGCGGAAGATCGACGCGTTCAGCAAAGCCAATGGCGGCCTGCTGCGTTACGAAGACATGGCTGCCTTCAGGCTGACGCCGGAAGAGCCGCTTTCCACCACGTTCCGCGGACTCATCGTCTACAAGCCGGGGTTCTGGAGCCAGGGACCGGCCATGCTGCAGGCGCTGAACATCATCGAAGGGTTCGACGGCAAGATGGCGCTGAACTCGGCCGATTATCTGCATCGCCAGGCCGAGGCGATGAAGCTGGCCTATGCGGATCGCGACACGTACTATGCCGATCCCAAGTTCAGTCACCTGAATGTGCAGTCGCTTCTGACCAAGGAGTACGCTGCCGAGCGGCGCAAACTCATCGGGCCAAAGGCGTCCATGGAATTCCGTCCGGGACCGATCGACGGCAAGACCGGACGGCACCCCTCGCTGTCGGAGATGGCATCGTACAAGATCGACGACGTCCTGATGGCGCACGACACGACGTGCGTGGACACCATGGACAGCGAAGGAATCGTTTTCTCCGCCACGCCCTCGGGCGCCTGGATGCCCAGCGTGATCGCGGGCGACACCGGTATCCCGCTGACCCAGCGCGCGCAGAGCTTCGTGCTGATTCCCGGGCATCCGAATGAGCTGGCCGGCGGCAAGCGGCCTCGGGTGACGCTGAGCCCGACGCTGGTCACACTAGCCGACGGCAAGCCTTTTCTGGCGCTTTCGACGCCTGGCGCCGACAACCAGGAGCAGTCGCTCATCCAGATCATGATGAACGTGATCGACTACGGCATGAACGCGCAGAATGCCATCGAAAATCCGCGCTACCAGACGCGGCATCTGGTGGCGAGCCTGGATGAACATGCCTGGAGCGTGGGAGATCTGATGCTGGACGAGCGCATCCCGCAATCGGTGGCGATGGATTTGCTGGCGCGCGGGCACAAGGTCCAGATCATGTCGCGCTACAACAATGGCGCGGCTCCGGTGATGATCAAGCTGCTGCCGGGCGGCATCATCGAAGCCGGCGCCGACCCGTTTTACAATCGTTCCGCACGCGCGCGGTGACGCTTCCCCTGTTTGAAAGCCCGTCTTCCTTCGATCGCGCAGGGCTCGCCAGGCGCCTTCGGGCGCTCGCTCAGGAAAATATCTGGATTGGAACCAGCTCCTGGAAATATCCCGGCTGGCTGGATCAGATCTACACGCGCGAACGCTACCAGACGCGCGGTAAGGTATCGCAGAAGCGTTTCGAAGCCGAGTGCCTCGCGGAATATGCCGAGACATTTCCCATCGTCTGCGGGGACTTTTCGTTCTACCAGTTCCCTTCGCCGGAGTACTGGCGCAAGCTGTTCACGTCGGCCCCGACGGGATTGCAGTTCGCGCTGAAGGTTCCCGAGGAAGTTACGGCGGAAGTATTCCCCAAGCACGCCCGCTACGGTCCGCGTGCCGGGCTGGTCAATGAGTCGTATCTGAACGCGGATGCCCTGGCAGCGTTGTTTCTGGAGCCGCTGGAGCCCTATCGCGATCGAATCCGCGCGCTGATCTTTGAGTTCGGGGCCCGCGGAACAAGTGCGCGCGAGTTCGCAGCCAAGCTCGACCCGTTCCTGGGCGCGCTGCCGCCAGCGTTTCGATATGCGGTGGAGGTGCGCAATCGTGAGTATCTCCAGCCGCGTTATTTCGAGATCCTGAGGCAGCATGGTACGGCGCATGTGCTCAACGCGTGGACCAAGATGCCTGCCTTGCCCGAGCAGATCGCCATGCCGGATGCGTTCCCGGCCGATTTCACGGTCGTCCGCGCGCTGCTGCGCCAGGGCCGGGCTTACGAAGACGCCGTTCAGCAATTCACGCCCTACGATCAGGTCCGCGATGAGAACCCGGAAGCTCGGGATGCGCTGCGGGCCGTGATCCGGCGCATGCGGGAAGAACGGCGCGCGGCCTATATCTTCGTGAACAACCGCCTGGAAGGCAACGCGCCGGAGACCATCCGGGCAGTCGTGGATGGATGAAGGCGGAATGAAACTTCCGATCGACGA
>DATIRX010000439.1:0-8811 GCA_035469225.1 Bryobacteraceae bacterium | reverse complement strand
AGATCGCCCGGTGGCTTTCCGTTTCAGCGAGCGCGCGCGTCGACTTCCAAAGTCTGTTCGGCACGTTCCTCAGTCCACGGATTTCCGCGCTGGTTCGCTGGCACGGGTGGACCAGCCGCCTTTCCGCTGGCCAGGGCTTCTTCGCACCCACGCCGTTGACCGAGGAAACCGAAGCAGCCGGGCTCACGCGGCTGGTAATCCCGAAGCCACTCATTGCCGAGCGTGGACGCAGTGCTTCTGTCGATCTATCCCGGAAGATCGGTCCAGGTTACTACACCGTGACGTTATTCGATTCCAGCGTGAGCCATCCTATCAATGTCGAACGCGGGAATCTCTACCAGCTTGTGAATCTATCGAAACCGACGCATAATGTCGGTGCGGAGTTTCTCGGCACTCTCAGAAAAGCCGCATTCTCTGCCACACTCAGCTACACGTACGTGCGCTCTCGCCAGATCGAATTCGGCGAACGCGTCGATACCCCACTCACGCCACGCCATAGCTTCGGACTCGTTGGGATGTGGGAAAAGGAAAAAGCTGGCCGTATCGGCGTCGAGGGCTACTACACGGGAGATCAACGTCTTGAAGACAACCCGTTTCGCTCCAGATCAAAACCGTACGTTCTCTTCGGCTTCCTCGCCGAGCACCCGATCGGCGCATTCAAGCTCTTCGTAAACGTCGAGAACCTCACCAACGTTCGTCAAACTCGCTGGGATCCGCTGCTCCGCCCGGATCGCGCCGTCGATGGCAGATGGACGGTCGACGCTTGGGCGCCGCTGGACGGCAGGGTCCTCAATGGGGGCGTTCGTCTGAAATTCTGACACCTCCCCACGGAAAGTGTTGGCATTTCTTTCGTCTGTTTATGGTGCCTGGCATGGAGCATTGCGGCGGCGGTATCGGTCCGGATCGCCACGACCCCATGACCCGATGACCGATCGGATAGAAATGGGGAAAGCGCCGGCTTCCATCGTGGCCAGCCGCGTCGTAAACGACCAGGTGGTGCGAACACGCCCGCTTTGCCCCTACCCTCAGGTCGCCCGTTACTCGGGCCAAGCAGCATCGAGGACGCTTCCAACTTCCGCTGCATGGCGGTGCTCTCGACTACGTCTGGTCGTGATTGACATTCGAGCGAACCAGGAGAATACTTGTACAAAGGTCTTTCGCCCAGTATTGTTTTGGGCTCATGCTTCAGTTCGGGAGGTTCTATGAATTACCGTTTCGTATTTCTGTTGACCACGATGGCCGCTGCGTTAAGCTACGGGCAAACCGGCCGGGCGACGCTAACTGGCGTGGTCACTGACCCCACCGGCGCCGTGGTGGCAAATGTTCCCGTGAAAGCCGTGCATGTGGAAACCGGCACCACGATGATCGGGACAACCACCGACACCGGAAACTATACGATCGGGCAGATGCCCATCGGCGCGTATGAGGTGACCGTCGAGCAGCCAGGCTTCAAAAAGTTTCAGCGAACTGGTTTAACGCTCTCATCGGCGCAGACTCTCAGGCTCGATGTGACGCTCGAGGTGGGCTCGGCCTCCGAGTCCGTTACCGTGAGGGCCGAATCCACCCTTCTCCAGACCGAAACCGGGGCGATGGTCAAGAACATCAACCCCCAGCAGATTCAAAACCTGCCGGTATTGCCCGCCACGGGCTTCATTCGGGATCCGCTCCAGTTGGCGCAGACGCTTCCCGGTGCGGTGCAAGGCGGCCCCATTGCCGGGTACAGTCCGCGGATGAACGGCTTGGCCAACAACAACAACCAAATCAAAATCGACGGCGAGCCCGTTACGAACTCCGGAGAGAAAGGGAACATTTCCACTCGCAACAACGTGAGCCCCGATGCCGTCCAGGAGGTTGCGATCCAGACCAGCAACTTCAATGCGGAATACGGCTCGGCCTCCGGTTCGGTCATCAACATGGTCATTAAGTCGGGTACGAACCAGTATCACGGCACCGCGTACGAGTACCTCGGCAACGATATCTTCAACGCCGACGATGCGGGTTCGCACGCCAGGAACCGGGTGCGGCGTAACGACTATGGGTTCAATGTGGGCGGTCCGGTAAGGATTCCCAAAGTCTATAACGGCAAGGACAAGACCTTCTTCTTCTTCAACTGGGAACAGTATCGCGATTACAACTATTTTCTGTCGGCGATCAATCCTGTTCCTACCGTTCCCACACAGGCTTACCGCGACGGCGACTTCAGCGGCTTGCTCAAGGTGCCGGGCGTCACCGGAAACCTGAAAATCGGCACTCGCGATTATAGGGATCCTCTCGGAAACACGATCCCTCTCGGCACCATCTTCGATCCCAGAACCACCCTCAGCGTTCCGTGCAATACCGCCGTTACGCAAGACTGCACTGCCGGGTCGGTCTTGCAGGTTCGTTCCCCGTTTGTGGGCAACCGGGTGCCCGCCTCCCTGCAGGACCGAGTCGCGCTCGCCACTCTCAAGTACGTCCCCCTTCCTCAGGGTCCGCAAGCCGCCCTGGGTAACTTGACCACAAACTATCTGAATGGGATCAGCGCATATCGCATCACGCGCTCACCGGCGGTAAAGATTGACCAGAACCTCGGCTCCAGGGCGCGGATCGGATTTACCTACAACGACAATCACACCGACTCGCCCACGCAGACGGTCGCGCCCGGGGCATTTGCCGAAGGATTTCCGGAGCCCATCAGCATGAACGCCGGAACGTTCGAGGCTTCGCCGACTTACCGGATCAACCTGGACTACAACATCCGGCCGACCATGCTGTTCCACCTTGGTGTCGGCTGGCAGGAATTCAATTTCTGCGCCTGCCCGAAGACGAATGACTACGACGCATCCCAGCTCGGACTGACGTTCTCGAACGGGGCCAAGCTTCCCCTGAATTCCTTTCCCCGCTTTAGTTCCACCGTCGTCTCGAATCCCCAACTGGGCGGCCTGAACAACGTGGGCCATCCCGGAGCCACCCGGCAGCTCGAACGTTATCCGTCGACCTCGGCCAACCTGACATGGATTCGCGGCAACCATACCTTCAAGTTTGGCGCCGACGCCCGGCAAAACCAGCAGGTGAGCATCGTCGTTGCCAACAGCGTGGGAAGCTACTCTTTTGGGACCAGTACTGCGACAGCTCTCAGCGGTAATGGCGTTACCTGGCAGCCGGCGCTGAACGGCCTGACCGGGTTTTCGGGCTCTTCGGGCGCGGTCGGCTTCCCCTTCGCCAATTTCCTGATGGGCAGCGTGACCAACCTCACTCTGGCCGTCCCGACGGAGTACCGCAAGACGAAGCAGCAGTATGGCGTATACATTCAGGACACCTGGAAAGTCCGCCGCAATCTCACCATCGATTACGGTCTTCGCTGGGACTACGGCACGTATGCCAAAGAGCAATATGGACGGGTCGCAGGCTTCAGCTTGAATATACCCAATCCAGCCGCCGACGGACGTCGCGGAGGCTATATTTACGAAGCATCGTGCAACTGTCAGTTCGCTCAGAATTATCCGTTTGCGATTGGTCCGCGTTTGGGAATCGCGTATACTCTCGATTCAAAGACGGTCATTCGCGGCGGCGCCGGCATTGTGTACGGCTCCACAGCGTTTACGGGGGGCAACGTAATCAACAGCATCTCTACGCCCACGCTGCCGAACGGCTTCGACGATTTCACTCTGGGAAGCGGCATCCCGGTCAGTAAGTATAATCCCGTGGTGGCGACCTCCGATCCCAGCGCCAGTTTCGCGCGCGGAACCGTAAATACAAATCTAGCCACATTTGTAGATCCGAACGGCGGCCGCCCGGACCGCACCTATCAGTGGAACATCAGCCTCCAGCGGGAAATCACGCGCAACTTTGTGGTGGAAGCTGCGTATGTGGGGAACCGGAACATTTGGGCATCCACCGCCGGCTTTCAGGATTTCAATGCGGTTTCGGTCAAAGATCTGCAACGCAACGGCTTTACAGTGGATGCTTCGCCCCAGGGATTGGCCGACGCCGCTCTCTTGAATGCCCGCCTCAACTCGCTCACCCCGGCGCAACAATCCACACTGGCGAGCCGCGGATTCTCGCTGCCGTATGGGTCATTCCCGGCATCCGGGCCGTTCGTCCAGACTGTTTTCCAGGCACTCAGGAACTATCCGCAGTTTAGCAGCGTGCTTTCGCCCACGGCGCCCCAGGGTAAGTCTTGGTACGATTCGCTCCAACTGAATCTCACCAAGCGCTTCTCGCATGGATTCTCCGCGAACGCCGCCTATACGTACTCCAAGAACCTGCAATGGATCAGCGCACCCGATATCTTCAACCCCGACGTCTTCAGCAAGAGTATGGGGAAAGACCTCGTCGGCGCGAATCCGCCGCAGATTCTGCGCATCTCTTTCGAATACCGGGTGCCGCGATACAACGGCAACATGGCGGTGCTCGGCAACAAAGTTGTTTCTTATGTTCTCTCAGACTGGGCGATCTCCGGCGCCTTGTATTACCAGACGGCCGCGTACCTCGGTCGTCCCCAGTCCGGTTCGGCGAACGCCATCAGCCGCTGGCTCGGGCGCGGTACTGGCTCGGCGGCGTTCAATACCTCTCAGCTGAAGAGAAACGCCGACGGCAGCCTGATGAACCCATGGTCGGTGGACTGGATCGATAACAGCGGAACTCACCGCACCGATCCGCTCGATATCAATTGTCACTGCTTCGATCCGGCAAAGACCGTTGCGATTAACCCGGACGCATGGCAGGTGATCCCGGACGCCACGTGGACGGCGGATACCTCCACCTACGCGTTCTTCCGCACCCAGCGGAAGCCGGCTGAATCGATGAACTTCCAGCGGAACTTCAGGATCAAAGAACGGTACACGTTCCAGGTCCGGATCGAGTTCCAGAACGTTTTCAATCGCATCCAGCTTCCGAATCCTTCCATGAACTTCAGCCCGCTCAATACGAGCACTACCTATCAGAAGGCTCCCAACGGGAACTATACTGCGGGTTTCGGCACCTTCGGTAACTTGGCAAACGGGGCACAGCTGGGCACGCCGCGCAGCGGCCAGCTTATCGGCCGATTCACGTTCTAAGAAGGCGCGGAGCGTAATATTCGGGGCCGCAACCGCTCTTCGGAGTCCTTGCGGCCCTTTCTTATTTACGGGCGTTCAAGCTCATGGACGGGCTGTACGCCGCTAGCGCCGTCTTCCATGTGAAGGGTGCCCTTTCGCAGCGCGCGCGTCTTCATCATGACGAAGAAGACAGGAACCAGGATCAACACGTGGATGGTCGAAGTGATCATTCCGCCAACGATCGGTGCGGCGATCGGTTTCATCACGTCCGAACCGACGCCCGACTCCCACAGGATGGGAATCAAGCTCGCGAGAACCGCGGCTACCGTCATCAGCTTGGGACGGAGCCGATGTACCGCGCCTTCAATCGCTGCCTGCTGGATGTCGGCGGCCTCAAGCGATTGACCAGTGGCCAGCTTTCGGTCGAGCGCTTCGTGCAGATAGACGACCATCACCACTCCGGTTTCGACCGCGATCCCAAACAGCGCGATATAGCCAAGCCATACCGCGACGCTGAAGTTGTAGCCCAAATCCCACTGCAACAGCAGGCCTCCCGTCATCGCATAAAGAGTCGGGAAGATCAGGACCAGCGCTTCGCCGACAGAATGAAAGACCATATAGAGCAACAGGAAGATCGCGAAGAAGACGACCGGCAGGATGAGCTGTAGCCGCTCCCGCGCCCGCAGCTCAAACTCGTACTCGCCCGACCACTTCATCGTGTAGCCCGCTGGCAGCGAAAGCTTTTCCTTCAGCAGCTTGTCCGCCCGCTCCACGAAACCGCCATAGTCCCTGGTATTCAGATCCAGATAGACGTAGCCGGTGAGCGCTGCGTCCTCATCGCGGATCATGGTGGCACCCTTCGAGAAAGAGAGCGTGGCGACTTCGCCCAGGGGGACCTGAGTATTGGCCGGTGTGGCGATCAAAACCTGCCGCAGCTTGTCGAGATTGTCCCGAAAGTCAGGTGCGTAGCGGACCGAAATCGGATACCGCTCGCGTCCCTCGACATTCTCTGCGATGTTGTCTCCGCCGATTCCGGAGGTGATCGCGCGCTGAACGTCGCCGACGGTGAGTCCGTAGCGCGCAGCTTCAGCCCGATTCACTTCGATGTTCAAGTAAAATCCCTGGGCGACACGCTCGGCGAAAGCGGATCTCATGTCGGGAAGAGCCGTTAGGATCTGCTGAATCTTGCCGCCCACCTGCTGGATGCCGTCGAGAGTAGGCCCCTGGACCTTGATTCCGACCGGGGTCTTGATTCCCGTAAGCTCCATGTCCAAACGATTCTGGATCGGCATGGTCCAGCTGTTCGTCAGGCCGGGGAACTGAAGCTTGGAGTCCATTTCCGAGATAAGCTTCTCGTATGTCATACCGGCGCGCCACTGTTCCCGGGGCTTCAGAGTCACGGTCGTGTCGTACATATCCAGGGGTGCGTTGTCTGTCGCGCTCTCGGACCGGCCGATCGAACCAAATACGCTGGTCACTTCGGGAAATGATCGGAGAATCCGGTCCTGCTCTTGCATCAACTGGGTGGCCTGCCCAATCGAAATGCCCGGAAGCGAAGTGGGCATATAGAGCGTGGCGCCTTCGAACAGCGGCGGCATGAACTGGCTGCCCAGCTTGAACGCCAGGGGGAATGTCACTGCCAGAAAAACCAGATTCAGCAGAACCGTGGTCTTGGGGAACCGCAGGCACAGTCTCAGGACCGGAAGATAGATGGCTTGCGTGACGCGCGAAATCGGATTGCCCGATTCCGGGCGCAGCCGCCCGCGGATAAAAAGAAGCATCAGCGGGGGGACCAGCGTGATGGCCAGCAGCGATGAAAACCCGACGGCCAGCGTTTTGGTCCACGCAAGAGGCCGGAACATGCGTCCTTCCTGTGCTTCCAGCAGGAAGACCGGCAGGAACGAAACGACGATAATCACCAGGGAAAAGAAGAGCGCCGGCGCCACCTGTTTGGCGGCATCGAGCAGTATCTTCCTTTGCTCACTACGAGAGATGGCCCGCGGCGTCGACTCGGCAGCCGCCGCCTGCTGCGCTTCTGCGAGTTGCCGGTAGCCGTTCTCCACCATCACGATCGCCGCGTCGACCAGGACTCCGATCGCCAGTGCGATGCCACCCAGCGACATGATGTTGGAGCTGACTTGCAGATAGTACATCGGGATGAAGGAAGCGATGACGGCGATCGGCAACACCACAATCGGGATGAACGCGGAGCGGAAGTGGAAGAGGAACACGATAATCACGACGCTGACGATGACGGCTTCTTCGATCAGGTCGCGTTTCAGAGTGTCGATGGATGCCTGAATCAGCCCCGAGCGGTCATATCCGGCAACAACCTCGACTCCGGGTGGAAGAGATCCGGAAATCTGGGCCAGCTTTTGCTTGACGCCGGAGATCACGTTCAGGGCATTCATTCCGTAACGCATCACGACGATGCCGCCGACGGTTTCTCCTTCGCCATTCCATTCCGCCACGCCGCGGCGGATATCCGGGCCGAATGCGACGCTTCCGAGATCCCGAACCAGAACCGGCGTGCCGTTCTTGGTGGTCACAGGCACGGTTTCCAGGTCCGACAGCGATCGCAGGTAGCCCAAGCCGCGAATCATGTACTCCGCGCCTCCGAGCTCAATCAGCCTGCCGCCCACTTCGTTGGTGCTGTCCCGTACACGATCAATGACCGTCGAAAGAGCGATGTTATAGGCGCGGAGCTTGTCCGGATTCAGCCGAACCTGGTATTGGCGAACGAAGCCCCCGATGCTCGATACCTCGGCCACTCCGGGAACAGTCGCGATCTGATAGCGCAAATACCAATCCTGAAGGCTTCGCAGATCCGCCAGGCTGTAGTGATGGTTGTGATCCACCAGCAAGTACTCGTATACCCAGCCCGCGCCGGTCGCATCCGGCCCCAGCGTCGGATTCACTCCCGTCGGCAAGCGTCCCTGGATCTGCTGCAGGTACTCCAGCACCCGGGATCGCGCCCAGTAAAGATCGGTGCCATCCTCGAAGACGACGAACACGTAGGAGTCGCCGAACATGGTTTGCGCACGGACGCCTTTCACGCGGGGCGCCGCCAGCAAAGCGGTGACGATGGGATAGGTAACCTGATCTTCGATGATCTGGGGCGGTTCATTCCAGCTGGTGTGAATAATCACCTGGACATCGGAGATGTCGGGTAGCGCATCGAGCGGAATACGCTGCATCGCCCAGATGCCTGCCAGAACCAGGGCGAACGTTCCTGTGAAGACCAGGAAGCGGTTGCGTGCGCACCAGTCGATCCACCGGCTGATCACTGCGTGCCCCCTTCAGCCGTCACAGAGATCTGCTTCTGCGCGAGAGTTTGACCGTTCTTGGTGGCAAGCACCGTAACCTGCCAGGTGCCGCCCATCTGAATCTGCACCGGGCCCTCGTACACTCCTCCGGGCTTTTCGCTGAGCGTAGCGATGTTGCGCATCGCGGGCATTCCCATTGCGGGCATCGCGGGCATGAGGAACGTCACCGTTACTTGAGCGCCGGTAATGGGTGCACTGTCCGGCCCGGCCAGCTTCACGCGCAGCGTATTGGTGCCCAGCCGGGGAGTGGATGGGCTGGAGGAATAGTCGAGAGTTACCTGCGAAGCGTTCGCTGCGGCCGCGGCGCCTGCCACGGGCGGCGGTGGAGCAAACGAGCCCATCGCTGCCTGAAGCTGGCTTTCGGAATCCAGCAGGAAATTCGCGGAGGTCGCGATACGCTCGCCGGCTTTCAACCCTTTGGTCACAACAAAATCGTCACCAGCCCGTGCGCCGACCTCGATCTCTCG
>DATIRX010000438.1:0-6249 GCA_035469225.1 Bryobacteraceae bacterium | reverse complement strand
GGAAAAGAATGCGCCGTGAGTATCGCCGGTGTGCAAAGACGGCGGTCCGCTGAGGCACTCGCGTTAGAGTGAGCGCCTCTCAAAACCTATTGTTGGAGCCCTTTCGCCAACGATATCGCCGACGACATTCCCTGCACCCATTCGGCCCGGCGGTTTTGCGCCAATTCGCGGACGTCCGGTTGTAAGATGGGAGCCGCCGCGACCGCCGCAATCGCGCCAGAATCCTCTTGAGTTTCGAGTTTGCGTTTCTCCCGTCGAAGCAGGAGGCACATGCCGCCGAAGGTACTTACCGCTGTGATGCCGACCACATTCAGGATGAGCTGGAGTTGAGCTGGTTCCATGACGACCCCATCTTAAGGGGCCAGGATCGTTCGAAAAATAGCCGCTTGGTCACAATCCGTCGTGGTACCAGATTCCGGTGGACGTTAAACCCAGGTACTAGATGTCTT
Organism: Bryobacteraceae bacterium; assembly: GCA_035469225.1. Lineage (GTDB taxonomy): Bacteria > Acidobacteriota > Terriglobia > Bryobacterales > Bryobacteraceae > Palsa-187. Next base: position 5,800 of record DATIRX010000438.1, on the reverse strand, counting down.
GTACCGAAAGTCCCGCTATCGAGCGAAACCGTACCGCGCCCGGCCAAGCAGCACCAGCGCGGCTAAGCCGATCCTAGCCGGCGTTCGTCTCGGTGAATGAATGCTTCGCTGCACCCGTGTGGTGGAGTTGGTGGAATTCTTCGACTTCCGTGCGACTGCCGATGATGAGGGGCGTGCGCTCGTGAATCGTCCTGGGGTCGATGTCCAGGATCCGCGCCGCGCCGCTGATGGCGCCGCCTCCGGCCTGCTCGGCGATGAAAGCAAGCGGATTGGCTTCGTAAAGAAGGCGCAGCTTGCCGGTAGGATTCTTCTTCGTCGGAGGGTAGAGGAATACGCCGCCTTTGAGGAGCGTTCGGTGGAAGTCCGCCACCAGCGAGCCAATGTAGCGCGATCCATACCCTCGCGAACGCAAGCGCCCCAGATAGGTTCGGTAGGATTCCGGAAAGCTGTCGGCATTGGCTTCGTTCACCGAGTATGTATTGCCTTGCGCCGGCATCTTCATGTTGGCGAACGTGAGTACGAAAGCGCCGATTTCGGGCTCCAGTGTGAATCCGAAGACGCCTTGTCCGGCGGTATAGACAAAGATCGTAGAGGAACCGTATACCACGTAGCCGGCGGCGACCTGTTTCCATCCGGGTTGGAGAACCGCGGCTTCCCCATGCGCCCCCTCGGGACGGCGCAAGATGGAGAAAATGGTGCCGACGCTGACGTTGACATCGATGTTCGAAGAACCGTCCAGAGGATCGAACACAATAATGTACTTGCCGCCTGCGGAGCGGTCGATGGTCACCGGCTGTTCGTTTTCTTCCGAGACCAGGAATGCGACACTTTCGCGCGCCCCCAGGCAATGGAGAACGGCCTGGTTGGCGTAGACATCGAGCTTCTGCTGGGTCTCGCCCTGGACGTTGGTGGCGCCGGCAGAGCCCAGAATATCCACCAACCCGGCCCGGCGGATCTTGGCCTGGATCATTTTGGTGGCGAGAGTCATGCCGGAAAGCAGCGAAGAAAAGTTCCCGCGGGCGGCCGGAAACTGATCTTCCTGCTGTTGCAGAATATGCTGCTGAACGGTAACAATCATCCGTTGGCAAAGGATAGCAAGGAACCGGGAGATTGGCGACCGGGCCGCAGGCTCGGACAGGTGCTCCCCTCGATAAGTATCCGAAAGATAATGGTCCGGGCTCTTCTCTTGGCTCCCCAGCTTGGGTATAGTGGTGCATCGGAGGTGAAGGGGATCACCTACATTGGCAATCAAGTGCCCGGACTGTCGAAGCCTCACAGTGAATCATCAGGCCCCGGCCTGTTTCGTTTGCGGCCGCAGATTCCTCCGGCCGGATGAAATACCTACGCGGCTTCTCCTCATCGCAGGATTGATCGGAATCATCTTGGCGGCTGTGTTTGTCGTCGCGGAGAAACTGCTCGCTGCGCGATGACCGTGGCAGGAAGCCCGCTCAGTTCTTCAGCAGCGGAATTCTCTCCGCCGGCTGCGGCGCCGGGAAGGATTGAACGTAGGCGAACAAGTCCGCTACTTCCTGATCCGTGAGTACGGTGGCGCGATAGGGCGGCATGTTACTCGGCGGCGGATTACGAATGATGTTCCGGAATCCCTGCAGGTTCAGCTTGGTCTGCGCCAGTCGTGCCCCGGCCAGCCCGCCTTGCCCGCTCCATCCATGGCACTGATAGCACGCCTTGACCTCGAAGAGCCGCTTGCCATTGGCCGCGTTTGGACCCTGTGCCCACATCGCGGCGGCCGTGAATAATCCGATTGATATTTTTCGCATCGCGCTATCTCGGCTGCGTCACCACATCCAACAACACCGGCTCGCCTTTTTTCACCCGCTCGATGGCCCGTTTGATCGCGGGCCCCAAATCGTTCGGATTCTCAATGGGCCCTTCCGAATAGAGCCCGAACCCCTTGGCCACCGACGCATAGTCGATGTTGGGACCCTTGAGGGCCGTGCCAATGTCGCTCTTCTCGGGGCTGCGGTCGTATTTGGCGCCGAGCAGGGCAATGTACATGCGCTCTTCGTGATAGGCGCGGTTGTTATGCATGATGTTGAGCAGGGGAATCTGGTGATGCGCGGCAGTCCACAGCACGCCCGGCGCGTAGCACAGATCGCCGTCGGTCTGGATGTTGATCGTGAGCCGCCCGTGCTTCTTGTTGGCCAGGGCCGCGCCCACCGCTGCCGGCAGCCCGTAGCCGATTCCCGAGCCTCCATGCGTCCCGATGAACTGGTGATATTTGGAAAAGTCCCACAGCCTGGTCGGCCAGGAGCTCATCATGCGGTCCCAGGAAACCAGTGACCAGTCCTCGTTCTTCACCTGCGCCCAGATCTCGGCTGCCAGCCTCGCGGTACTGATCGGGCTCGCATCCCAGGCCACGGCCGCCAGTTCCCGGTGCTGCTTGCGTGATTGCTGGTTCGCCTCGGCTACTTTCTTGCCGCGCTCCTGGATGGCTCGCCGCCGGTCGGCCGTCAGCGCCCGCTTCACCTCTTCGATGAGCGCCGGCAGAGTGGCCTCGGCATCGCCGGTGATCGCCAGGTCCGCCTCCACATAGCGCCCGAAGTCCTGGTAGTTCGACTTGTGATTGAGCTCGATGGCCGAAATGGTGATGATCCTGGCTCCCGGCTTCATCACGGATTGCGACTCCATGCCGAACCGGTTCACGGGCGTCATCTTGTGGGTGATGCCCCAAAGGTCCTGCGCTTCCAGGCCCAGCAGCACATCAGCATCGGCGACGTTGGGGTTCATCGGCAGCACGCCGGGATTGCCGTAGAGAGCGTGCGACGTGGGGAAGTTCATGCGCAGGCGCTGATCTTGCACGCGGGCCTGCAAAAGCTCAGCCAGCTCCACCAGCAGATCGATGCCGTGCTGCGATCGTGCCATGCGTCCCGCCACGATCACCGGATTCTCGGCCGCCACCAGCATCCGCGCGGCATCCTTCACGGCGCCCGTGTCTCCCTGGGGCGGGGCAGTCATCACCAACTTCGGCACGCGGAGGTTTTTCTCGTCGTGCCCAACCGGCTCTTCCTGCAACTTGCCATCGGCCACCAGCAACACCGGCTCATACGGCGGCGTCATGGAAACTTTGTAGGCCCGCATGGCCGACTCGGCAAAGTGCGAGAGCGACACCGGGTTGTCATCCCACTTGATGTAGTCCCGCACCATCGCCGCCACATCCTGCACGCTATGCACCCACTCGGCGTTGCCGCGGCGATAGTTCACGTCCAGAATGTTGCCGGCCACGATGAAGATGGGCACGCGATCGCAGTAGGCGTTATAGATCGCCATGGAAGCGTGCTGCAGGCCCACGGTGCCGTGCACCATGATCATCATGGGTTTGCCTTCGATCTTGGCGTAGCCATGCGCCATGGCAGCCGACGATTCCTCGTGCAGGCACGTCAACAGCTCCGGATTCCGGTTGCCGCCATAGTTCAGGATCGACTCGTGGAGGCCGCGAAAGCTGGAGCCGGGATTTGCGGCGCAGTACTCAATTCCCAGCGAGCGAATCGCATCCAGCATGAAATCCGACCCGGGCTTAATTGGGCCGGTGATTTCCGCCGCAGGGGCCTGTTGGGCCGGCGCCTGCGGAGCAAACGCCAACCCCGCGGCAGCTCCGGCTCCCGCGCGTTTCAAAAATCCCCGCCGCCCTACTCTGGTCTTCGCCAACTGAGCCACCTCACTAGTCAGCCATCGTACTAGCCGCCTCACGCCAATGCAATCTCGATTGCGGGCGAGCCCGCTCGCGGACTTCCCTCAAAGCATGAGTCTTGACAAAATGTCACATTAGATATAATCTAAACGCTTCGTGGACGCCGAGACGATTAAACGGTCCCTGGAAGGCAGCGGATTGCGGTGCACTCCGCAGCGCTTCGCGGTGATGGCATTCTTACTGGAACACAACCGGCATCCGACGGCTGCGGAAATTTTCGACGGCGTAAATCGCGTGGATCCGCGCTCTTCCAGGGCTACGACGTATAACAATCTGCGGGACTTGGTACAGGCCGGATTGGTGCGCGAGGTGGCCATCGAAGGCCGCTCGGCTAGATTCGATGTAAAAGGCACGCGGCATCACCACTTCATCTGCGACCGCTGCGGCAGCGTTGAGGACTTGGACTGGTTCGATGTGCCCAAGCCAGCCTCGAGCTCCCTCGGTAAGCGGGTTCTTCGCGAATCCGAAGTTATTTTCCGTGGGCTCTGCCAGAAGTGTGCTCCATCGCGCGCGTCGCGGAAGTAGTTCACAGTGATTCTTTTTTTGAAGGAGAGCAAAACATGTCAACCCCTACCGAAGCAAAGTGCCCGTTCCGGCACACCCAAGCGGGAGCCCCGGCGAATGCGAGCTGGTGGCCGAATCAGCTAAACCTGAAGATCCTGCACCAGAACTCCCCTCTGTCCGACCCCATGGACAGTGAGTTCGATTACGCGAAAGAGTTCCAGAGCCTGGATCTGGATGCCGTGGTGAAAGACCTGCACTCTTTGATGACGGATTCGCAGCCCTGGTGGCCGGCGGACTTTGGCCACTACGGGCCGTTTTTCATTCGTATGGCGTGGCACAGCGCCGGAACCTACCGCATCGCCGACGGCCGCGGCGGCGCCGGCTCCGGCATGCAGCGTTTCGCGCCGCTGAACAGCTGGCCGGACAATGCGAGCCTCGATAAGGCGCGCCGGTTGCTCTGGCCGATCAAGCAGAAATATGGCAAGAAGATCTCCTGGGCCGACCTGATGATTCTCACCGGCAACGTCGCATTGGAGTCGATGGGATTCAATACCTTCGGCTTTGGCGGCGGGCGCGCGGACGTCTGGGAACCCGATGAAACCTACTGGGGGGCTGAGACCACGTGGCTGGGGGATCAGCGCTACACCGGCGACCGCCAGCTCGACAATCCGTTCGGCGCCGTGCAGATGGGCCTGATTTACGTGAACCCGCAAGGTCCCAACGGCAATCCGGATCCCATCGCCGCGGCGCGCGATATCCGCGAGACCTTCGCCCGCATGGCGATGAATGACGAGGAAACCGTGGCGCTGATTGCCGGCGGGCACACCTTCGGCAAGACTCACGGCGCGGCCCCCGACTCGCATTGCGGCCGCGAACCCGAGGGCGCCCCGCTCGAGGAGCAGGGCTTCGGCTGGAAGAATTCCTTCGGCACCGGCAAGGGCAACGATACGATCACCAGCGGTCTGGAAGGCATCTGGACCAGCACCCCGACCAAGTGGAGCAACAACTTCTTCTGGAACCTGTTCAGCTTCGAGTGGGAACTCTTCCAGAGCCCGGGGGGTGCGCACCAGTGGCGTCCCAAGGGCGGGATGGGAGCGGGCACGGTCCCGGATGCGCACGATCCGTCCAAGAAACACGCTCCCACGATGCTGACCACGGATCTGTCCCTGCGGTTTGACCCTGTGTACGAAAAAATCTCGCGGCGCTTCCTCGAAAATCCCGATCAGTTCGCGGACGCCTTCGCCCGCGCGTGGTACAAGCTGACGCACCGCGACATGGGCCCCATCGCACGCTACCTCGGCCCGCTGGTTCCCAAGGAGCAACTGATCTGGCAGGATCCTGTTCCCGCAGTGGATCATAAATTGATCGAGGAGCAGGATATCGCGGCCCTGAAGGCCAAGATCCTCGCATCGGGATTGTCGATCCCCCAACTGGTCACCACGGCCTGGGCATCGGCGGCCACGTTCCGCGGCAGCGACAAACGCGGCGGGGCCAACGGAGCGCGCATTCGCCTGGCGCCGCAGAAAGATTGGGAAGTCAACCAGCCGGCCGAGCTGGCGAAAGTGCTGCAGAAGCTCGAAGGCATCC
>DATIRX010000437.1:0-6896 GCA_035469225.1 Bryobacteraceae bacterium | reverse complement strand
GCAGCCACCGCGGCACTGATGGAGGCGGCGCGGGAAAACCGGCTGCTGATCGGCAAGGGCGGCCTGGATGGAAACGTGATTCGCATCACGCCGCCGCTGAATATTTCGAAAACCGATGTGGACGATTTTGCGGAGCGCCTGTCCCTAAGCCTGGATCGAGTGAGCCGCAGTCCGGTAGCGAGTGATTATGGAAGAAAAAGCGTTCTATAAAGAAACAAAAACGACCAAGCCCGCGACGTTGAACTGTCCGTTCTGCCGGACCGCGGACACCTATGAGCTGGGCTGGCTGGTGCGCAAAAAGATCGACCGGCTGCCGGGCGGCGCCGACGAGCGCGATCGCGCCAAGTTCGCCAAATTCCTCAGCTATATGGTCCTGCTGGACGACAAGGCCATGTGCAAGAACATGCGCTGCCGCAAGCGCTTCGATGTGTCCGGCATCAAGACTACGGCGTTCATTTAGGTCGACCGGCAAAATCGCCCGCCCTACTGCTTGAATTCGATCCAGCCCTGAGCCGGCAAGGTTACCGCCGGCAGACCGTCGCGGGTGACTGTGATCCGGAAGCGGTCGCCCTTGCGCAGCGCTTCCATTTCGACGATCCGCCCCGCGACGACGCGCACGATGGCCGGGCCGCTTTCGAAATCGATGCCGACCTGCCCCTTGGCCGCCGCATCCAAACGCACGAACAGCCGCTTGCCGTCGCTTCCGTAAAACATCTCGCGGGCAGCGGACCCGCCGCCGTGCATCGCCCCGGAGCGCGGATCCGGCCGGAAGCGGCCCGCACCCATCCACTCGAACGCCGAAGTCACCTCGCCGTCCAGCGTGACGTCGATGGGATTGGATGGCGGCTCGTGCAGCTCGCCTTCCTGCGCCTGCAGAATCGGATACGCCAGCCGCGCGGGCGGATCCAGGCCCAGCGCGCGATACACATTCGAGAGATGCTCGCGATACAGCTCGTCGAATTCCGGACGATTATCGGAACCGTGCTCGGGTCCGTACCACCAGCACCAATCGCTGCCTTCCGCGATCAGGAGTTCTTCATAGGCCAGCAGGCGCGCCACATCCATCGTGTCCGGCGCATACTCTTCATACACGCGCCGGGCGTCCAGCAGCAGGTTCCAGGCCTGGTTGTCTTCCTCCGCGCCGATCCAGATATCGAAATTCGCGTTGATCCACGAGCCCGGCACCACGTGATCCAGGGGACGCGCAGGATAGCGCGCCAGGGCTTCTGAAACGGTGCTGGCCTCCAGGCCCGGATCGTCCGAAATGCGCTGATACAGCGCGCGCAGGAACGGGCGGCCGTTGGCCTCATACCACTCCCAGGCATTTTCGCCATCCAGGATGATGGGCACCAGAACATCCTGCCCGCCGGTGTTCTCGCGGATTTTCGCCAGGAAGTGGTCGGCGGCCTGTTCGGCGCCCATGCGCGAATACTCAAATCCAATCAGGTCGCTAAGATAATGATCGCGAAACAGCATGCGCATCTCGCGTCCGTTGTGCTTCCACAGATAGGGCTGATAGGTTTCCTCGCACCCCGCGGGCTTGCCCAGCGTTCGCGACAGGACGCCATTATCGCTGGCGGCCCAGGTAAAGCCGCAGTCCGCGGCCATGGCCAGCGCTTCGTCGGACACCGAGCCTTCCGAAGGCCATAAGCCCACGGGAGTGACGCCCAGGATGTCGCGCATATAGGCGCGGGCCCGCTCCAGTTGTGCACGAGCATCCTGCGGATACTGAAACCGCTGCGGCAGTGTGACGCCGGGACGCGCGACGGCGGCAATATCGGAATCGCACAGCAGCGGCAGGATGGGATGGTAGAAGGGCGTGGTGGAGATCTCGATCTGCCCGCGCATCGCGAAGTCGCGATAGACCGGCAGTACGGCCGCCAGCGCCTCGCGCTGTCTGCGCGTCATCAGGTCCTGGTCATGCAGCGAAAACTCGCGTCCCCTGCGAATCAGTTCCTGCAGTTCCTGGTCTTTCGCCAGCACGTCTTCATCGAACCAAGCCAGCTGGCTCAGCACCTGCAAATCGCGCAGATCCTGGACCGACATCGGATCGCGGCGCCTTTCGTACAACTCCAGATAACGCGGATACCGGCGGATAAGCCGGTCCAAATTGGTCTGGAAGAAGTAGCGCAGGACGAAGGTGCGCTGCGCTTCGGTTAGCGATTCAGCCGGAATCGTCGCGCACTCGAAAAACGGATCGGACGCGCTCCCGGCGGCGTATTCCGCGATCTGCGCCACCATGGACGGCACCAGGTTGAAGGTCTGCCGCACCTTTGGAAATTCGTCCAGCACGCGAACCATGCCGGCGTAATCCTTCAGGGCGTGCAGCCGCGTCCACGGCAGCTTGTATTGGCCGGTCCACAAATCCTTGTAGAACGGCTGGTGCATGTGCCACAGGAAACAAAGTGTCGTCACGGGACGGGCGGCTCCGCGGAGAAGGGAGCGTTATTCGGCGTGGAAACGAACGCGGCCGCCAGCGAGCGGGCGGAGAAGTCGAAAACAGTCATCGGCCGGAGATTGAGAATCAACTCGATGGTGCGCAGCACCGAAGATTGATCGTAGACGGTTGGGTCTACGGCTCCGCGGTGCGTATAGGGCGACAAGGCCAGTAGCGCCGGAGCTGGTCCGGCGGGGCTCACTACGAAAATCGCTGTCTGCGGCCAGTACTTGCTTCTCGACACCGCCTCGACCAGGCGTCCGAGCGCCGCATCGCTGCTCAAGCGGAGCATGACCAGATTCGGCATGGCGCCGGATTCGAATTGTTTCAGATCGTCGAGAAAGGCCTGCGGATCGGATGCACGGTATTTCAGGTTCGTGACGCCCTGGAGCGATGGATCCTTGACCCGGGCCGCCTGCGCTCCGGTATCGACAAAAAGGCCGTAATTGCGAACCGTTAAGCCCGCCGACAATGCGTTGCTCCACAAATAACCGGCCGGAGGCAAGTTGGCCGGCTCGCCGCCTTCGAATCCGTTGTAGTGCAGGCGCGCCGAAGAGAAGCTCTGCGCCAGCCGTGCCGTGAAATCCGGAGCGATGGCGGCAACCGCCCATGTAACCGCCTCGGTCGGCGACCCGCCGGTCGGATGAAAGCCATCCAGGCGGACGAACTCGCGCGCGAGCTTGGCGGCATTCGGTCCGGCCGCAGCATCGGCAAAGACGTAGATCACGTGCTCGATGGGCGAGCGCTCGATGGGCAGGGAATCGGAAAACGACGCACGATAGGGGGTCAGCGCCATGGCCGCGCGCGTATGCTCCGGCAGCATCTCATCTGAGAGAGTATCGATCATGGACACGCTGTTGCTGTGCCCGTTCAAGACCGCCAGGCGTCCTCCGTTTAAGACACGCAGCGAAGTGGGATACGCCCCCACGGGGACGAATCCCGCCACCCTGCTGCGGGTCTCCGAAATGTCCGCCACGGCGACGGTGTTGGTGTCGGAACAGGCAATGAACAGGCGGGTCTGATCGGCATTCAACGCCAGGCTGCTGGGAGTCATCCCCGCGGGCTGCAGCGCCCCGAACCCCACGTTGAGAGTCTCCAGTACGTTCAGCTCCTTGCCTTCGCTCACACCGATGACGAACACGTCGTTGGAATTGGCCGCGGCCACAAACAGCCGGTACTTCCAGGTGCTCTGCTCGTCCGGAATTTTGCGATTGCTCAGGACCATTTCCGCGGGATGGGCACCGACGCGGGCACGCGCCATTTCCGTGCCGGAAGGCAGGCTGTATTCGTACACCGAGGCATCGGCCCAGCTGGACACGAAATACGACTGGCCATCGGGATGAAACAGAATCCGGTACGGCCGCCGCCCCGACTTAAGGGTTGCCGTGATCTGGCCGGACTGGGCGTTCATCGCCAGCACGCGGTCATGGAAAAGATCGGCTGCGAGTATTGTCCGCCCGTCGGGCGAGACGGCGACGTCGCCGATAAAATTCATGGCGGCGGGCTGCCCTGCGGGCATCTCGCGCGTCGCTTTGAGCTCGCCTGCGGGCGAAAAGGTAAACTCCAGCACCGCATTGCGCGCTCCGCCGCCGGCATACGCCCGCCTGCCGTCGGGGGAAAATGCCAACCCCAATCCGGCGTCCGGCACGGTCACGCGGGCTGTTTCTTTCATCGCCGCCGCGTCCACCACGCTGATCGATGGCCGGGCCCCCGCGTTGAGCGCGAGCAGAAACTTGCCATCCGGCGAAACCGCCGCGGCGATCGGCAAAGAATCGAGCGCTATTTGCGTGCCTGCGGGCTGAACACGCCAGTTCGCGGGAAGCGTCTGGGCGCCGGCGTACTCGGACAGGAGCAAAAATGAACACACCAGGCGCATGAATGCTCTATTGTAGCGAGCGGGGCCCAAGGCCCGCGCGGGCTGAAGCCCGTCCCGCTTACCGGATCGGCTCCGGCACTGCCGAACCATCCGCCCGCGGATCGGATGCGCCGAACTTCGTCTTGGTGGACGAGTTGAACAAGATCGCCTGCCCGCGTCCGGTGACCGCGGAATCGTACGGGCTGATCGTCTGCACTTCATGGCCGCGGTCTTTCAGGCCCTGGATCACCGCGGGCGGCACGCGCCCCTCGATGCGCACATCGCAGCCCGGTGCGCCGTTCTTACGAAAGCGCGCCGCCTCCACGGCCTGCTGGATGTTCAGATCGTAGTCCGCGACGTTGGACACGAACTGGGCATGCGCCATGGCCTGGTTGGACCCGCCCATGATTCCGAATCCGATATGCAGATCGCCCTTCTCCATGAAGCCCGGAATGATGGTGTGCGAAGGCCGCTTGCCGCCCGCCAGCACGTTGGCGCTTCCCCTCGTGAGATTGAAGTTCTGTCCGCGATCGTGCAGCAGGAATCCCATGCCTTCCACGGTGACTCCGGATCCGAAATAGTCGTACAGGCTCTGGATCCAGCTGGCGATGTTGCCGTCTTTGTCCACGGTGGTCAGGTAGGTGGTTTCGCCGAAAACGGGCGCTCCCGCCGCCACCGCGCAGTTGGCTTTCTTCGGATCGATGGCCGCAGCACGCTTGCGCGCGTACTCTTTCGACAGCAGCCCGCGCACCGGGATGTCGGCAAAGCGCGGATCGCCGTTAAATCGAAGATCCGAGTACGCCAGCTTCATGGATTCGATCCTCCGGTGAAGCTCGGCCGCATTGTAGGGACCTCCGGCGGCCGCAGCCGAGGTCTCCATGATGTTCAGCATTTCGAGCACTGCCAGACCCTGGCTGTTGGGAGGCAGTTCGTAAACTTTCCAACCCCGGTACTCGGTGGAAATGGGCTCGGCCCATTCCGCGGAAAACGACGCGAGGTCCTGGGCGGTCATGGTTCCGCCCAGAGCCTGCGATGTTTTCAGCATCGCCGCGGCGATCTCGCCCTTATAGAACGCGTCGGGACCCTTCTCGGCCAGAATCCGGTACGCCCGGGCCATACCCGGATTCTTGAACACTTCACCCACGCGCGGCGCACGACCGCCGGGCAGGTATACGCGCGCTGTCTCGGGATGACTGCGAAGATGCCCGGTGGAACCCGCCCAGTAACGCTGGGCGTCTTCAGTGACCGGAAACCCCTGCTCGGCGTAGGCGATGGCCGCTGTGAATAGGTCCTTCCAAGGCAGCTTTCCGAAACGCTGATGCATCTTGGCCCAACCGTCCACGGCTCCGGGAACCGTCACGCTGTGGATGCCGTCGGGTATGGATCGGAAGCCTTGCTTCTCCAGGAACTCAGGGCTCAGGCCGCGCGGTGCGGGACCCGAGGCGTTCAGGCCCGTCAACTTTCCGGTCTTCGCGTCCCAGTAGATCACGAACAGGTCGCCGCCGATGCCGGTCATCATCGGCTCCACCAGGCCCAGCACGGCGTTCGCGGCGATGGCGGCATCCACAGCCGAACCTCCCTTCGCCAGGATCTGCGCGCCGGCTTGCGACGCCAGCGTCTGGCTGGTGGCGGCGATGCCCTGCTGGGTGATCACCATCGATCGTCCATAGTCGCGAGCCTGGCCTAGAACGCAGCCTGCGCCGCAGGCCCACAGCGCACACGATAATCCAAGGTTCATCCCCATGACACTATCATGCCGGGATGTTATTGTAATCGGGGATAAACTCTATGCGATTTCTGAAGCACGTCGCGATTTTCACCGCCGTGGGGCTGGGTGTATTTACGGTGCTACGGGCACAGCAGCGCGAGACCCTGGCCTGGGCTCCGCTTCCCGTGCAGCCGACCACGTGGGTCGCGCCCAACCAGCCCATCTGGAGGCTCTCGGAATTGCTGGCCAAGCATAAAGGGCAGGCCACTTGGACCCAGACGGTGGTCGACGACGCCTCACTCCATGCCGACTACATTTCCATGGGGCCGGGCGTCAAAACGCCGCGGCAATTCCATCCCGATACGCGCGCATGGTGGATCGTACAGGACGGCCAGATTCGCTTCAGTATCGAAGGGCAGGAGCCTTTCGTCGCGTCGAAGGGATATCTGGTGCAGGTTCCCTATCGCAACGTCTTCAGCATGGAGACGGTGGGCGATAAGCCCTCGCTACGGCTGGAAGTCAATATCGGCGGCGCCAGAACCATGTATCCCATTGATGAACAGCCTGCGGCCGCCAAAGGATTCACTTTTGTCAAAGTGCGGATCAGCGGCAAAGGCACGTACGATCAGGGAAACAAGCCTTACATCGATTTCAACGCGGTGGTGGCGGGCACCGAAAACCAGCGGCGTTTCATCGCGGATGACCGCGCGGTGGCTAACATCATCATCGGCGATCCCAACAAGCAGCGGCCCGCTCCCGATACCGACTGGGGCCATGTCCACCTGGAATCGTCAGAGTTCTGGTTTATCCTGCTGGGCAAGATGGAATACAAGATCGGCTCGTTGCCGATCTTTGTCGCCGATCAGGGCGACATCGTGTATGCTCCGCGGGAAACC
>DATIRX010000436.1:0-22601 GCA_035469225.1 Bryobacteraceae bacterium | reverse complement strand
GACTCACCGCACGGAAACTGAATCGCATCACCTTCGCGCTGGCGTCGTTTCGCCGCAGCAGATCCAACAGGAGCGTCGCAATCAGCGGCCCGTGTACAACCAGCCCCGGATAACCCTCGACCTCCGTCGCATAACGACGGTCATAGTGGATCCGATGCGCGTTGAAAGTCAGTGCGGAATATCGGAAGAGTAAGACATCGCCGGCCTGGATGGTCCTCTCCCAGGCCGCGCCGGCGGGCGCCGGCTGTACGGGAGCTGCGCCTCCATGATCGCGATAGACGATATCGTGCTCCTCCGCCACCGCCTGCCCGGCAGCGTTCGAAATTTCGTGCCGCACGACGACGAACACGAGCGGCCCGCTGCGCCCCGTCTTTTCCTGGATGTCCATGACCCGGCTTTCCCGAGTCACCTGTTCTCCCACCCGCAGGGGATGATGAAACTCGAACCGGCTCCCTGCCCACATGCGCCGCGGCAGCCGGACAGGCGGCAGCAGCCCTCCGCGCCGCGCGTGACCATCGGGTCCCAGTTCCGACGCCCGGTGGCGGTCCAGGAAATACAGCCAGTGCCAGAGCGCCGGCAGCACATCGCCGGTCTGCGGCGGCGGATCCTCGCGGTCCAGCGTCGCCGACAGCGCCGCCACCGGTCCCGCTGTCACCGTGTCCGGCCGGGTTTCGCTTTTTCCAATCCACTCGGCGAAGCTCATGCTAGACTGACCGGGACCGCAATGAGTCCATACGCTCCAGGGTGGCGCATGTGGGTGGCGCCCACCACCATGATGTTGTGCACCCTGCTAGGGTACATCGACAGGCAGGTCCTGGCGGCCCTTTCCCCGACCATCCTGGCCGAAACGGGCATGACCGCGGCCGATTACGGCTTGGCTGTTTCCGCCTTTTCGTTCACCTACATGATCATGAACCCGGTGTTCGGATCGTTCCTGGACCACATCGGGTTACGCCGGGGAATGGCCATCGCGGTAGTCATCTGGACGGTCGCCAGCGTGTCCCATGCCGGATTGAACGGCCTGGTCGGCTTCGCCATGGCGCGCGCGTTGCTTGGATTCGGGGAGGGCGCGGCTTTCCCCGGCGCTCTGCGCACGGCCGCCGAAGCGCTGCCGGTGAACAAGCAGTCGCGCGGCATGGCCCTGGGGTACAGCGGCGCATCGATGGGTGCGCTGATCACGCCGCCGCTGATTATTCCCATCGCCGGGCGCTACGGCTGGAGATTCGCGTTCCTGCTCACGGGTTTTCTGGGCGTCCTGTGGCTGATTCTGTGGTGGCGCGTGGCACGTCCCCCGTTCTTGCCTTCACAGACCGAAAACCGCGGACCCTTGAAAATTCAGTGGCCCGATCTGCGGGAGCGCCGGGTATGGATCGTCGTTTCGAGCTTCGGACTGGGCGGCCTGGCGCTGGGCGTCGCGGCGTACCTGAGCCCTCTGTATCTGAATCGCGCCCTGGGCGTTTCCCAGGCGCAGCTCGGCAACATCCTGTGGATCCCCATGGTCGGCTGGGAAATCGGATACTTCTTCTGGGGCTGGGTGGCCGATCGCTTCGCGGCGAATGACCAGCGGCCCGTGCGTATCTTCGTTCTGCTGACGATTCTGTCCCTGCCCACGGCCTTCATGACGCTGACGAATTCCTGGGTGATCGCGATCGCCCTGTTCACCTGGTCGACGTTCGTCGCCGACGGCTTCGTCGTCATGTCGCTGCGCGTCGGCTCGCGCATCTTTCCTGCCGATCGGATCGGAATGGTCGCGGGAATCGGATCCGGATCCTGGGGAGCCGTCCAGGCGGTGATCCAGCCGGTCTACGGCGCCTGGTTCGACCGCCAGTGGTACGCCGCGACGTTTATCTCCATGAGCCTGCTTCCGCTGGCAGGAACGTTGCTGTGGCTGTGGCTCAGTCGTCCGCGGGCGGTTACTTCCGGCGCTGGTACATCTTCAGCTGCTCCAGTTGCCCGCGGATAACCCCGTTGGCCGGATCCAGCTCCACGGCTTTTTCAAAAAACGTAATTGCGGTCGGATCGTCGTACTTGCGCGTATAGGCGTATCCGATCGCCCCGTACGTCTTGCTGGACTGCGGATAAAACTCCAGATTCAGCTTGAGCAGCGCAATGGCGTCATCCGGCTTTCCCGCCGCCAGCGGCTGCGCCACTCCGATCAGCGTGTCTTCGCCGAAGTCGTAGGCGGACCGCCCGTAGAAGCGCTGGTGCAGATCGCGATACTGTTCGGCTGCGGCGATGACGCCTTTCTCGCGCAGCGTCTGCGAGACGATCTCGGAAAGCTGCCTGGGAATGGGCACTCCGCGATGGCAGGTCACGCACTTTACCTGCGCCGCGTCGGCCGCCTTGCCGGTAGCCGTCTGAACGCGGGCATTGATCTCGCGCGTCATCGCGATCATCTGCCGGGCGACGTCCTTCTTGGGCTCGGGCAGCCCGCTGCCTCGCGCCGAGTGGCAGTATTCGCACTGCACCCCCAGTGCCTGCACGATCTCCTGCATCAGCGGCATGATGTCCGCCGGCCGCGTCTGCGCCGCCAGACTTCCGCCGGTTGCCAGAAGAATCAGAAGGATGTTTCGCATTGCTATTCCACTAACGACTGCATCACCATGTTCTCGAAATCCAGATTTACTTCCTGGTTGGAGGTCTGCACCATCAGCACGCCTACCACTTGTTCCTTGGGATCCACGAAGAAGTGCGTTCCGTACACTCCCGACCATCCGTAGCTGCCGTCGGAAAGCAGCGTGCCCCGCTTGGCGTGATCGTTCACCACCCGCACGCTGAGCCCGTAGCCTTCGCCCGGCTGGCGGCCCGGAAGCGTGTCGGATACGTGCACCGCCCGCATCATTTCCACGGTCTTGGGACTCAGCAGGCGCTTGCCGTTCAACTGCCCGCCGTTGGCCAGCATCACGCCCATTGGAATATAGTCCTCGGCCGTGCTGATCAGACCGCCCGACCCCATGAAGTAAACCTGGCTGGACATGCCGTTGGGATTCTGGTTCTTCTGCAGGCTGTTCGCGCCGCGCGTATACACGCTCGGGACGCGGGTCCACTGCTGTTCCGATGGCCAGAAGGAGATATCCTTCATACCCAGCGGATCGAAGATGCGCTGGCGGAAGAACTGATCCAGCGGCAGCCCCGACGCGATTTCGACGATCCGGCCCAGCGTGTCGAAGCCCGATTGGGCGCTATAGGCCCAGCGCGTACCCGGCTGGAATTCGAGCGCCGAAGCGCCCAGGCGCGGAATATAGTCCGCCAGCTTGTCGGTGGGCTTGCGCGCGATCGCCGGAGCTTGTATCGAGCTGTTGCTCATGGTTCCGCTCGCCAACCCGGATACGTGGGTCAGCAGGTCCTTGACCGTGATTTCGCGATCCGCCGGAACCGTGTAGAAATTCGGGGCGGGTCCCCGTCCGCCAGGAGCAGCCGGCGCAGGTGCCCCTCGTCCGGCGTTCGGCTGGGCAACCGCTACTTTGAGATTCTTGAACTCCGGAATATACCGCGAAACCGGATCGTTCAGCCGAACCTTGCCCTCCTCGATCATCATCATGATCGCCAGGCCGGTAACCGGCTTGGTCATCGACGCCACCCGGAACATACTGTCCTTGGCCACAGGCTTCTTCGATTCCAGATCCATCACGCCCTGCGCGTCCAGGTGCACGATCTTGCCCTTGCGCGCGACGATGGTCACCGCTCCGGTCATTTCACCTGCGGCGATACGGCGCTGGATCATCTGGGTGATGCGCTGGAGCCGCTCGGAGGAAACTCCTACGTCCTCCGGTTTTGCGGCGGGCACCGACGATGCAGCACCCAGGGGCAGCGCAAGCAGCAGGACAACGAGAGCGTTTTGTGGGGCCATCTTCATGGAAATGCGCCTCCATTGCGCGAACAACCGGTTCATGATATCGCATTCCCGCGCTTGCGATCGCCGCCGGATGGAGAGCTACGCCCTAGTGTACGAAGTACACCTTCATGGCCGCATCGATGCTGGTCTTGTCCATCTTCGCGGTGCGCTGGGCGAAGCTGGCCATTCCACAGACGGTGCTGGCGATATCCTCCGGATAGCACGCCCGGAGTCCTGTGCTGGAGTGCTCTGCGCAGGATTTGCGCAGATACTCCTCCGCACCCGGTTCGAGCGCTAGATTCTTCTGGCGGCATACCCTGCGCACCAGCTCGTCGAACAGCTCCGGCGGCATCGCCTCCATCTTGATCTTGTTCTTGAGCCGGCGCAGGAAGGCTTCTTCGGCCAGGTCCGTCAGGGTGAGATTGGTGGCGAACACCACTACCAGCTCGAAGGGGATCTCGAAGCTCACACCCGACCACATCGACATGATGTCTTTGCGGCGATCCAGCGGCACGATCCATCGGTTCAGCAGCTCGCGCGGGGATACCCGCTGGCGTCCGAAATCGTCGATCAGGAGGATGCCGTTGTTGGCCTTCATCTGCAGCGGAGCGGTACAGATCCGCGTGACTTCGTCCATGTGCGGATCCAGCATCTCCGACCGCATCTCGCCGCCCACCTTCACCATGGGCCGCTGGCACAGGATCCAGCGCGGATCTAAATGCGTGGATTCATCCTCCACGGCGACATGCATCAGCGGATCGTATACCGTGATGATCTGGCTGCCCACTTCGATGGCATACGGGATATACACGTAATCTTCAAACACCCGGTGCAGCCGCTCGGCGATGCTGGTCTTTCCGAGTCCCGTTTCCCCGTACAGCATGATGGTTCCGCCGGTAACCAGCGCGGTTCCCAATTCCTGGATGACGTGGTCCGGCAGCACCAGATCGCTCATAGCCGCGCGCAGCCGTTCGAGCGATGGCTTCAGCGGGATTCCCTGTTTTGAGACCGCCTGGTTATAAGCCGGCAGCGTCACCGGCGCTGGACCGGCATATTGCCCTTTTTTAAGAGCGACATCCACCATGCCCCGGCCCTTATTGGTCAGGGAGATCTCGTAATCCTCGCCCACCATGCCATGGGTTTCCACCAGCTGTTCTTTTTGGAACTGCCGGAAGAGTGCCAGAATAACCCCGGGGCTGAGCTTGGTGCGGTCGGCCAGAGTACGCAGCAGAACCTGCCCCTCGAAGAAGATGTGCTTCAGGCATAGCTCTGTGAGCATGCCGTTTGAAAGGCCGGTTTCCTCGATCTTGTGGACTTCTCGCGGCTGGAACTGCTCCCGGGTCGTGGCAGACAACATGTCCTCAGATTACAGCATTTCGGTTCAGGCGACGCCGCTCAAAGACCCAGGGCCTAGGCCTGCCGGTACTATGCGGAACGTACTGCTTGTGCCGCCGCCATCCTCGCGCGAGAATGAGTTATGAGCCGGAGGCGGGATTTTCAGATCTGGTGGATCGTTTTGGCCGCGGGATTCTTCTGGGTGGTCATCTGGCAACACGAAATCGTGTCCAAATGGTCGCACACAGCCTTCAATGCTGCTGTCGGCATGACTTCCGGCCTGCGGTCAACTATGCCGCCGCCGGCGGCTGACCCGGTCGAGGCGCCCGACCCGACCAGGCGCACTTCCGGAAAAGCGGCGCCGAAGAGTAACGACCCGGGCGTCACGAAAGATTAATGGTTCGCCGGCAGTTCTTCGCCCGGCAGTGACACTCAGTGGTCTCGTCGTTCTTCGAGAAGTGATAATCTACCGTCAGTTCCTCGCCTTTGCGAATCTTCCGCAGGCTCATGTAAAGGATATGGCCTTTCATGATGCGGGATATCAGATTCGGGCCACAGCTATGATTAATGAATTCCGCGCCGCTGCCGCCCACCGCTCCGTCCAGCACCCAATAACGGTCGAGTGAGAAGTAGTAGGTGCAGTGCCCGTGGCCGCGCTTATCTGCTTGCCTCGCGCTGATGCGCTCTCCGGTGTACTCAATCACCTTGCGATTGGCCGGTATCGACTGCGCGGCGAAAACGCCTCGTCCGTGGATGCCGGAATCGCGGATCTCCATCTGATACACAACGGCTGGTTTTTCCTTGGGATCTAGTTTGATGACTTTCATGATTCGGTCGGATCTGCATCCAATCGCGCGACGATGCCTTCCAGGCCCGGCTTCGCGGCGGGGTAGCGCGCGAGCACCAGCGGGTCGTGCCCCGGGATGACGTGCCGCGGCGACTCGGCCAGCCTGTGGATGGTTTCGAATCCTTCCAGCATTTCGCCCACGTTGTAGAGAACCGGATAGGGCCGCCCCTGCTGCATGTTGGCATAGAAGTGGCTCGCGTCCGATGCCACCACCACCCATCCGCGCCGGGTTCGTACTCGAACCACCTGCAAGCCCATCGAGTGTCCCCCGATATGGTGCAGCGTGATTCCCGGAGCCAGTTCGTCGTCGCCATCGTGAAACGCTACGCGGCCTTCGAAGACCCGTTGGACCATCGAACTGACGTCGGAAGCCTCGAACGGAAACCGGGTGACCCCGTGGCACATATGGCGTCCCGTGCAAAACGCCATTTCGCGATCCTGCACGTGGTAGCGCGCTGCGGGAAATTGATCCAGGCAGCCGGCATGGTCGTAATGCATATGCGTGACGATCACATCGCGCACCTGCGCCGGCTCGATGCCGATCATCTTGAGTCCCTCGGCCGGCGTTCGCAGCAGTTCGCGCTGGCGTTTGCGGGCCATCTCCGCGTTGAACCCGGTATCCACCACGAAGGTCCGCTTTTCACCCACAATAGCCCATACGAAAAAGTCGATGGGCATGGGTCCATCGTGCGGGTCGCCGCCCAGGAAGTTCTCGCTGGCCCGCCTCGCGTGATGCGCGTAGCGGATTGCGTAGATCTCGTAACTGTCTGGTATTGACATGGACGCTTCTGTCTATTGTAGGGTGACCTGAGCGCACAGCGCGCGGTGCGCTCAAATAGTTCCAAAGCAAGCTCGCACTGCGCTGCGTTGTGCGCGATGATATTTGGGATGGACCAAAAACTGTTTGAAGCCGGATTAGAAGTACGCAAGGCGACACTGGGCAAGGAGTTCGTCGAGAACGCCATCGCCAGCGCGGATGATTTTAATCGTCCGCTGCAGGAGTTCGTCACCGAATACTGCTGGGGAGCTTGCTGGACCCGTCCCGGGCTGCCGCGCAAGACCCGCAGCATGCTGAACCTGGCCATGCTCACCGCGCTCAATCGCCCGCATGAACTCAAGATGCACATCAAGGGTGCGCTCACCAACGGCGTCACCAGGGACGAAATTCGCGAGATCCTGTTGCAGACCGGCGTCTACTGCGGGGTGCCCGCCGCCGTGGACGCGTTCCGCACCGCCAAAGAAGTGTTCGCGGAATTGGACAAGAAATAAATGGGGAAAGAACGGCTTGGTTTCATCGGCGTCGGCCGCATGGGCGATCCGATGGCGCGCAATCTGCTCGCCGCCGGCTTCGATCTGACCATTTACGACACCAGCGCGGCAGCGATGGAGCCGTTCAAGGCGCTGGGAGCGCAGGTTGCGAAATCGCCCGTCGAAGTGGCTTCAGCCGCCGAGGTGGTCATTGTCAGCCTGCCCACGCCGGATATCGTGAAGAAAGTCGCGCTGGAGATTGCGTCCGCGCCGCGGATGAAGATCTTCGTCGATGTTTCGACCACGGGTCCGAAGGTCGCCGGAGAAGTCGCGGCGGCGCTGGCGGCCAAGGGCATCACCGCCGTCGATGCTCCCGTGAGCGGCGGCGTCGGCGGCGCGCGCAAGGGAACGCTGGCCGTGATGCTCGCCTGCCCCGGTACTCTGGTGGAGCGCGTGCGTCCGGTGCTTGAACCTATCGGCAAAATCTTTTTCCTGGGCGAGCGGCCCGGGTCCGGCCAACTGATGAAGCTGGCGAATAATATGCTGTCGGCCGCGGCTCTGGCGGTGACCTCGGAAGTAATGGTGATGGGCGTCAAAGGCGGTCTGGATCCGCATGTGATGCTGGACGTAATCAACTCCGGCACGGGACGCAACAGCGCTTCGGTGGACAAGTTTCCCAAGTCGATCCTGCCGCGTACATTTGATTTCGGCTTCGCCATCGGCCTGCTGCTCAAGGATGTAAAACTGTGCACCGACGAAGCCGCGGGACTGGGCGTTCCCATGCTCTGCGGCAACGCCATCCGCGAGCTGCTTGCGATCACTTCGCTACGCCAGGGTGCCGACGCCGACTTCACGACCATCGTCAAGACGGTGGAGGAATGGGCGGGCGTGGAGGTAAAAGGATAAGGGGGGGCGGGCTTCCGCCCTCCCTGTTACGGGCGGCTCGAATTCGCCGCGTTTCCGCGACGCACCTTCATCGCCTTATCTAAATCCACGTCCGGCGGAACCACCACGCCGACCCAGGCGAAGATCATCTCATCCCAGCTCTGATCGCCCCATTTGATGGTCGCCTTGGGATCCGGATTCATGCGATTGTTGGCGGAATTGTCCCAGTGCGCGTCGAGCTTGATTTTGGTGCCCTTAGGCAGCAGGCGCGGCTTGTCTTCGTAGTAGATCAGCTGCCAGTTGAAGTCGAATCGCGGGACGCTCACCAGCATCTGCGATTCGCCGGTAGGATACTCCACGCGAATATCCATATCCTTGCCGCGAAGGTGCATGTGCGGCTGCGAATAGACCAGTTCCACCGGCTGGTCGAATTCCGCTTCGGCGTGGCCGGCGTGATTCGGATCGCCGGGCGGGATGGTGAAACTCATGTCCGCCACCGGAACCGTCAGCAGCCGCTTCTGGGGAGCTCCTTTGGCCAGCACGAAACCAACCTTGGACTGGTCGATCCCCGCCGCCTTGCCGTTGGCCGTGTAATGCATCTCGAACACCAGGTCGGATCCGGCCGGAATCAGCTTGGCCGCGCGATGATCCTTATCGAAATACTCGCCATGCACGCCCGGGACGTATCCCAGCAACCATTCATTGCTTTGATTGCCGGCGGGAGGCGGAGCGCCCGGGGCGCTATGCGGCGGAACGTAGGGCTCACCCGGCTTGGCGTCCTTCATCCACTGCGATCCCGGAGGGCGCACGTGCACGCTGGCATGATGCACTACCGAGCGGTTGCTGGGCCGCACTTCGCCATCGATCACCCAGGTGTCCTTGGTGAAGCCGCTCGGCACCACGAAGTACGTGTATTCGATGGTCCCCGTGGCAGGTAC
This sequence comes from Bryobacteraceae bacterium, assembly GCA_035469225.1. Classification (GTDB taxonomy): domain Bacteria; phylum Acidobacteriota; class Terriglobia; order Bryobacterales; family Bryobacteraceae; genus Palsa-187. The sequence goes on along the minus strand of DATIRX010000436.1, from coordinate 13,513 downwards.
CGTATAAGGTTTCGGAATCTCGAAAACTACGTCCGGCTGGATGTTCCACCCTTCGTGCCATTGAATCGGTGCGGGCTTGTCCTTGGCATCGCCCTCCGGCGCGCCCGCATCCGCCCATGCGGAAAGAGTGTTGACGTCGGAATCGCTGAGACGCCGGTCGTTGGCGAAATGCCCATACCTGGGGTCGGCAAACCAGGGCGGCATTTTGCGCGTAACCACTGCTGTCTTAATGGCCTTAGCCCATGGACGAGCCGAGTCATAGCTGAGGAACGACGACGGTCCTATCTCGCCCGGCCGATGACAGCTCTGGCAATTCTTCTGCAGAATCGGGAGCACGTCCTTATTGAACGTGACATCGGCCGCCGTGGCGAAACTTCCCGCCAGCAGGCCCACCACCAGGATTCGAAACATGCCCGAATCTTAACACGCAATTCCCTGGAGAAAAACGCCACGGCGGGCCCACCAAATCCTGAGGGGGCTTGCCCGAACAACGATGGAAGTGGTGGCTGCCCGGAAGATTGACCCGATTCAAGAGCTCCGCGAGGAACATGCCCGGCTTGCCCGGTCGCTGGCTGAGAAGGAAGTCCTGCTGAAGGAAGTTCATCACCGTGTGAAGAACAACCTCCAGATCGTCGCCAGCCTGCTGCACTTGCAGGCGCAAGCCGCCGGGGATGAAGCTGCCGCTGCTGTTCTTCGAGAAGGTCAGCATCGCGTGGAAGCCATGGCGATGATTCACGAGCAACTCTATGGTGCAGGCGATCTCGGCGGGGTAAAGCTTGCCCAGCAGGCTAGCGTGCTCATGGAGAACCTGTTCCACTCCTTCGGAGTGGATCCGGCCCGCATCTCCGGGCAGGTAGTAGTGCGCACGCCGGAAGACAACCCGACGGTTCTGGGTGTGGACCAGGCGATTCCGGTCCTCCTGATCCTGAACGAGCTGATTTCCAACGCCCTCAAGCATGCCTTTCCGCACCGACGCTGCGGATCGATCCGCGTCGAGGCGCATAGCCGGGACGGCAGAATGGAGCTGACCGTGATCGATGACGGCATCGGTGTGCCCGAGGATTTCCGAGCCAGGAGCACAACCCGGGGCCTTGAGATCGTCGAAATCCTGGCCCGCCAGCTCCGCGGCACCTGGGAATGGAAACGCGAAGGCGGGACGATGTTCCGCTTGTCGTTCCCTGAAAGGTAGCGGCATGCACGCTGCGAATTCCTATCGGGTGCTGGTGGTGGAAGACGAAGGATTGATTGCGCACGACATCGCCACCCGGCTGGAAGCTCTGGGTCACCAGGTGATCGGGACAGTCGCGACGGCGGAGGAGGCCATTGCCCAGGCCAGCGCCGCCGACCTGGTTCTGATGGATATTCGCATTGACGGCCACGGCGACGGCATCGCTGCGGCGCAGGAAGTGCGCGCCCGGCATCGCGTGCCGGTGGTGTTTCTGACTGCCCATGCCGACCGCGGTACTCTTGAGCGGGCCAAGGGCGCAGGCGCTTTCGGATACATCGTGAAGCCGCTGGGCCCCGCTTCCCTGCATGCCTCGATCGAGATGGCCGTGTACAAGCATCGAATGGAGAGCCAGCTGGAGCAGCAGGAAGCCTGGCTTCGAACCACCCTGGCATCCGTGGCCGATGCCATTGTCGTAGCCGATATTTCCGGCCGGATTCGCATTCTGAACCATGCCGCCGAAGCCCTCACCGGATGGACTCCGGCCAGCGGGATCGGCCAGCGCCTGGAATCCGTGGTTCGGCTGGTGGAAGAGGCAACCGGGAACGATCTGGGCGATCCGGCTCCGCTGGCCATCCTGCGCGGAGCGCCCGTAACGCTGGACCGCGGGCTGCGCCTGATCTCGAAGGACGGCCGCGAGATCGCCGTCGAAGGCACCGTGGCCCCGGTTCGCTCCTCATCGGAGGCTCTGGGCGTCGTGCTTACCCTGCGCGATGTCAGCGCGCGGCGATGGGAGGAGCGCCAGCTGTGGCAGGCCCAGCGTATGGAAGCCGCCGGACGCCTGGCGGCCCAGGTCTCCACCGAATATGCCAGCTTGATCCAGACCATTCGCAGCCGGACCGGCCAGCTGGTCCGGCAGTTCGGCGATTATTCTCCGGCCCAGGCGGCGCTGCAGGAAATCCGCGAGGCCGCCATCGCTGCCGAACAGGTCACCGAGAATCTGGCCGGTTTAGGAACACGCCAGACTGCCCAGTCTGAGATCGTGAGCCTGAATGCCATCCTGCGCCGCATGTCCCGGATGATTGAAACGGTAGCAGCGGGCTCGCGGGTGGTAGCGGCCATCCAGCCGGCCCCCGACGCGGGGCGCATCAAGGCGGATCCCTCCCAGATTGAGCGGGCCATCATGAACCTGGTTCTGCACGCCTGCTCGATTCTCCCCCAGGGCGGCCGCCTCCTGATTCAAACCAGCCGCACGGAGGCTCCCCAGCATGGCGCCCTGGCCAGCTTCGCGGCCGTCAGCCTCGACTATGCAGCTCCGGAGCGCGATCTGGACCGTCTATTCGACCCCTCCGGCAGCAGCCAGCCCAACTCGCAGGGCAGCAGTCAGGATCCTTGGGCCTTATCGCTCACGCATTCCATCGCTACCGAGCACGGCGGCTATCTCACGGCGCACGTGGTGCCCGGGGGCACCCGCATCGAGCTCCTTCTGCCGCGCTTCGCGGAAGTGCTTCCATCGGAAAGCGCGCCCCACGCCGTCCAGGCCTGCACCGTCCTGCTGGTGGACGCCCATGAGCGGGTCCGCGCGCAGCTGCACAAGTTTTTCGAATCCGCGGGCTACAATCTTCTGGAAGCGGCTGACCCTGAGGAAGCCTTGGCTCTCGGGCAGGTGCATGAAGGGACGCTGGATCTGCTGATTGCGGATACCGCCGACGCCGCCCCTCTTCTGGCGGCACTTCGGCCGCAGCATCCGGGCCTCGAGTCCTTGATGATGGTGGATCAGCCGGAGTCTTCGCCGCGTGAAATCCGCCGTCCCTTCACCCAGCAAACCCTTCTGGAGCGCACCGCGGCGCTGCTGGCCGGGCGGGACGCGCCTACTTCTTTTGCGGACGGTCCGGTTTCGTATCCGGACTCGGCACCGTGAACAGGCTGTCCGCCAGCCCCTGATTCACGCTCACCGATTCGGAAAAAATCTCGTAGGTCTTTTCGCCGTTCCGCTCGCGCAGCATCTGCTGCGGCCACTGGATGCCGTTGGTTTCGCGATAACGGGAAAAACGAGTGAGTTCCTCGTCTCGCTCCTTCGTTTGCGGATCCCTCCATACCCAGGTTTGCCGTACCGGGAGCTTGGTGGTCTGGTGGAAGTACACCCGCACCACGCGATTTTGAGAATCGGTGATGTCCACCACCTCCACCGGAAGATTTTCGATCACATCGGAGCCGCGTGATTCGAAGATCAGGCCGGGCTCGTGCAGCCGCTGCCGCAGAATATAGAAGAAATTGTTGAGCGTGGTGTCGCGATAGCGCTGGACCCGGTCTTTTTCCAGCTCCTTGGCGCCGCGGAACGTGACTTCCCACGCGCCTTCCTGCCGAAACAGGACGTAGTAGTCTTCCTTCTTTCCGAAGGCCTGCCGTTCCTGGATGCCCAGGTCGATGCCGGTGCGGTCCGGAGCGACCGGGATGTAGCGCGTATAGATCTTCGCCACGGACAGGCCGCTCAGCTCGTCGTGAAAAAAGGAATACGCCCGCCCCGTCTCGATGCGGTCTTGCATGGCCAGGAACTTCTGCCCGCCCAATGCCGCCAGGGCGTCTTCCACCACCTTTTTCCCGCGCGCTTCGATGCCCTGGGCACTTGCCCAGGCGGCCGCTGCCACCAGCGTGAACAGAATCTTATTCATGGCCGCTTACTCAATTCTGCTTCCGATAGTCCGCTGTTCAGCTGGTACTCGGAAACCGTCGCTTCCAGCGTCTTCACTCCGTTTTCTTGTTGGACCACTTTGTGCGGCAGCTTGATGCCGGCCGTCTCCCGCCATTCCGAAAAGATCTCCGTGATCTCCGCGAGCGCGCCCGTTACTCCCGGCCCGCTATAAGACTGGCGCGAGGGCAGACCGGTGGCGGGATCGAACTCCAGGCGCACACTGGGGCCGTTGGTCGCCGAAATCTCGACCGCGTTGTCTCCGATCGCATTCACGGTAAGGGCCGGATCGCGGTCGGAAAGCAGCAGCACGAGCGGTTCGCGGAATAACTCGGCTTGCGCCTGCTTCAGTGCCTCCGCCGGCATGGACTGCACTCCCTGCGGAGCGGCCAGCCAGCCGGATTTTCCGTCGCTGTAGGAGACCATCTTCCCGCCGGGAAACTCCTGTTCCTGCCGAACCTTGTCCGGCAGGAGAAACCGATTGACCAGCCGGATCTTCACTCCGCCCGCGCCTTCCAGCGTCCCTTCCGCGGTGTAGGTTCGGTCCTTGACGGCCGCCAGTTTCTCCGCTCCGCCCATGGCCTGCTGCGCCCGTTGGAGCAGTTGCTTGCCGCGCGCCAGACTGGCCGGATCCGCCTTGGCCAGCTCCTTCTTAGGCTCCGGAATCGTCAGGTCCAGCTCGCTAACTTTGCCCAGGGCAGTCAGCGGCTTGCCGAGATCCTTGGGATTCCCCACCATCACGATCGAAAGCTCCTCCGGACGAATATGCTGCTTGACCACGCGCAGCACGTCGGCGCGCGTCACCGCCGCGATCGCTTTCTGATACTGGAACAGAAAATCCTTGGGGTAGCCGAAATACTCGTAGCGCATCACGCGGTTGAGCGTCTTGGCGGGGCTGTCGAAGAAGAACACAAAACTGTTGAGCACCGCCTGCTTGGCCTCCTCCAGTTCCTTCTCCGTGACTTCGGTGGTTCGCAGCTTATCGAGTTCTGCTCGAATGGCTTCCACGGTCTCCACCGTCGTCATCGATTTGGTGCTGCCTCCGATGCGGAACGTGCCGGCGTGGTCGTAGCCGGCCGCCCACCCCGCACCGATGTTGTAGGCATATCCCAGCCTGGTGCGGATCTGCGAAATCAGCCGGCTGCTGAAGCCTTCGCCCAGGATGTTGGCCGCCACCTGCAGCGCCGGATAGTCCGGATCTCGCAACGTGCCGCCTAAGTGCCCGATCGAAAAGAACGTCTGCGTCACATCGTCTTTCGGTGCGAAGTAGATTCCCGGAGCCGGCTTGCCCGTGACGGCCGGTATAGGCGGCGCGGGAGGCTGCTCCACGTTCCAGTCCGCGAACAATTTCTCAAGCTTGCCGCGCATATCCGCGGTCGAAAAATCGCCGTACACCGCCAGCATGATGTTCTTGGGGAAATAGAAACGCTGGTAGAACGCGATCAGATCCTCGCGATGAATGCGCGCCAGGTGCTCGTACTCCGGCTGCCAGCCCCAGGGCGTCTCCGGACCGTACAGGATGCGCGCCAGTTCACGACCCGGAATATCGCCGGCATCGTCGTTGCGCCGCGCGATCGCGCTGCGGTATTGCGTCAGGCTCAGATCCAGCTTGTCCTGGCGAAACTCCGGATGGGTGAGCACATCTTTAAAGACGGCCAGCACCTGATCGGCGGTTTCTTTTAATCCCGAAAAGCTCATGCTGGCGCTGGTTTCATCCATGCCGCCTTCCACCGATCCCGCGATGTTCTCCAGCTCTTCATCGATCTGATCGCCGGTCTTCGACTTGGTCCCGCCCGCGCGCATCACGTCGGCCATCACCTGCGAAAGCCCGCGCTTGTCAGGCGGATCGAATACATTGCCGGTTCGGATCATCGCCACGCCGCGGATCAGAGGCAGCTCGTGATCTTCCAGCAGCAGCACGCGCATGCCGTTGGACAGAGTGAAATCCGCCGGCTCGGGGATCTTGACTTGCGGAAGTGGCGGATACTTCAGCGTTTTGTAGGTCGGCACCGCCGGAACAGTCTGTCCGGCTGCGAGAGCTGCGAAAAAGATCGCGAAGAACAGGCGCTTCATTTCGCGTCTCCCTTGGCCGGAACGTAGGTATACACCACCGTGCGCGTATTCTCCAGCAGATACTTCTGCGCGACGCGCTGGACATCCTCCGCGGTCACCTGGTTGTACTCATCCAGCTCGGTGAAAAGCTTGCGCCAATCGCCATAGCCGGCCTGGTAGGAGGCCAGCTCCGACGCCAGCCCCGAATTGCTGTCCAGCTTCTGAATCAGCGCGGCGCGCAAGTTGGTTTTGACGCGCTGCAGCGCCACTGGATCCGGCTTGTCTTTTTTCACCCGATCGATAATCTCGTAAATGGATTTCTCGTTCTCTTCGACCGTGTGGCCGGTATTCGGGACCACGAAAAAGAGGAACAGGGAAGGGTATTTGCCTCCCGGGTAGGTGGCATAACTGGCCGCTCCCAGCGCGATCTTCTTATCCCGCACCATTTCCCGATAGATGATGCTGGTGCGCCCGCCCGATAGAATCTGCTCCAGCACGTCCAGCGCGGCATTGTCCTTCGAGTATTGATCCGGCCGCTTGTAGGCCACCACCAGGAAGGGCTGCGCGGGCGAAGCGACCCCCACTCGTTTTTCACCGTTCTGCGGAGGTTCCACCGTGGTGACCACCGGCGGCGCCGGGCGAGCAGGGATCCGCCCGAAATACTTCTCGGCCAGCCTCTTGGCCTGCCCCGGACTCACATCGCCTGCGATGCCAATGGTCAGATTCGACGGCGCGTAATAGCGCTTATAGAACGCCTCGGCATCGGTCGCGCGCAAATGTTCGATATCGCTGGCCCAGCCGGCCGCGGTGTTCTTGTAGGGATGCGCCGCGAAAGCCGCAGAGGAAAGCGCCTCGATCAGCTGTCCCTGGGGGCTGGATTCGATGCGCATGCGCCGCTCTTCGCGCACCACATCGCGTTCTTTGTAAAATTCGCGAAACACCGGCCGCAGGAATCGTTCCGATTCCAGCAGGAACCACAGCTCCGTCCGATTCGACGGGAAACTGTAGAAGTAGGTGGTCTGGTCTTCGGCTGTGCCCGCGTTCAGACCCACGCCGCCGTTCGATTCCACGATGCGGTCGTACTCGTTCGATTCCACGTAGCTGTCGGCCTTTTCGATGGCGGCCTTGAGCTCTGCTTCCAGCGCCTCAATCTTCTTGGGGTCCGCGCGAAAGGCTTTGTTGCGCTCCGCGTCCAGACGGTCGTAGACCCGCTCGATCGCATCCAGCGCTCTCTTCTCGGCGAGCCAGTTCTTGCTGCCGATGGTGGGGGTTCCCTTGAACGCCATGTGCTCGAACATGTGGGCCAGGCCGGTTCGGCCGGTCGGATCATTCACCGCCCCCGCGTTCACGTAGGTGTGGAAGGAAACCACCGGCGCGTCATGGCGCTCGATGACCAGAAACGTCAGGCCGTTGGCGAGCGTGAAGGACGTGACCTTCTTCTCGAACTCTTGGAGGTTCTGCCCGGACAGCAGCCCCGGAAGCAATAGCAGAAGGAAACGGACCCGCATACATCCAGGGTATCAAGGCGGCAAGTTGTCTTCGATATACTGGGGCTCGCGACCACCGTATGGAGCCCAATTATCAGATAGACCCTGCGGACGCCGTTGCCCGGGCGCGAGCGGCAACAATCGCCTTTTCAAAGAAGAAAGGCAAGTTTTGGGGCGCCCTGGCTCTTGCGAGTCTCGTTGCCTTCGTTCTCTTGTTGAAGGGCATGCCGGGACACAAGCTGTGGACATACCTAGGTCCGGAATTAGGCATCACTCTCGTTTGCCTGATTGCTGTAGCCGGCTTCTATGCGGTCGCGTTAATTGCAGAATCCCGGGGAAAACCGGACCGCTGAAACATGGGCGAGGTATGCCTCGCCCTCGACCGCTACTTCAGCTCCAAAATCTCTTTTTCCTTCGCCTTCGACACCGCGTCCACCTTGGCGATGTAGACGTCGGTCATCTTCTGCGTTTCTTCCAGGGCCCGGCGCTCGTCATCCTCGCTGATCGCTTTGTCCTTCAGCAGTTTCTTCAGATGCTCGTTGGCATCCCGGCGGACATTGCGCAGCGCCACGCGATGCTCTTCCGCCACATGATGCAGACGCTTGACGATCTCCTTGCGGCGTTCTTCGGTCAGCGGAGGGATCGGCACGCGGATCATCTTGCCGTCATTGGCCGGATTCAGGCCCAGGTCCGATACCCGGATGGCCTTCTCGATGGCGCCGATCTGCGACATGTCCCACGGTGTAATGGTGATCAGCGAGGGCTCCGGAACATGCAGGTTGGCAACCTGGTTGATGGGCGTGGGCGTGCCGTAGTAATCCACCCGCAGGTTGTCGAACACGCTCACCGAGGCGCGCCCGGTGCGAATGCCCGCGATGGTGTGCTGCATGTCGGCAATGGATTTTTCCATGCGCGTCTTGGCGCTGAGTTCCACGTCCTTGACGCTCTTGAAGTTGTGCGCCGCCGGGGCGGCAGGATGTTCAGCCATGGTAGTAAGTATCGTGTCTAGTGAATTCGCGTGCCAATGGGTTCTCCCATCGCCATACGCATTATATTGCCGCGGACGTTCAAATTGAAAACCACAATCGGCATATGGTTGTCGCGGCACATGGATACGGCCGATGCGTCCATCACGCGCAGGTTGCGCGCCAGAACGTCGGAATAGCCGATTTCGTTAAAGCGCACGGCGTCCGCATGTTTCAGGGGGTCCTTGTCGTACACGCCGTCTACCCGCGTGGCCTTGGCAACCACCTCGGCGTGAATCTCCAGGCCCCGCAGAGTCGCCGCGGTGTCGGTCGAAAAATAAGGATTGGATGTCCCGGCGGCGAAAATTACCATCCGGCCCTTCTCCATGTGGCGGATCGCGCGCCGCCGGATGTAGGGCTCGGCCACCGTGTGCATCTGGATAGCCGTCATCACGCGTGTGGGAGCGCCCGCTTTCTCCAGCGCGTCCTGCAAGGCCAGCGCATTGATCACCGTCGCCAGCATCCCCATGTGATCGGCTGTCACGCGCTCCATTTTCTGGGCGGCCGCCGCCACGCCGCGAAAAAAATTACCGCCGCCCACCACCAGTCCGATCTGAACACCGGCCTGGGCCACCTCCGCAACTTCGGCGGCCAGGGCTTTCACGCGCTCCGGGTCGATGCCGAAAGCGGCTTCCCCGGCCAGCACCTCGCCACTCAGCTTCAGAAGGATGCGACCGTAGCGAGGCACAAGTTTACTCCGCGGCGGATGTATCGCCGGCAGCCGTATCCCCGACCTTGAACCGCTCGAAGCGCGACACCGAAATGTTCTCGCCCAGCTTGGCGATCTTCGCCTTGATCAGATCGCCGACCGAAGTCGTGTTCTCCTTGATGAACGGCTGCTCGTAGAGGCACACCTCTTCGTAGTACTTGTTCATGCGGCCTTCGACGATCTTGTCCGCCATCTTCTCCGGCTTGCCTTCGGCCAGAGCGCGGGCCCGCTGGATGTCTTTCTCTTTATCGATGGCCGCCTGCGTCACGTCCTCTTTGCGGATAAACTGCGGATCGGCCGCCGCCACCTGCATCGCCAGGTCGTGCACCAGCTCCTGAAAATCGTCGGTGCGCGCCACGAAGTCCGACTCGCAATTGACCTCGATCAGCACGCCCAATTGCGCCCCCGGATGAATGTAGGCGCTGATCACTCCCTGCTTGGTGGATCGCGCTGACTTCTTGGCCGCCGACGCGATGCCCTTCTTGCGCAGAATCACTTCGCCTTCCGCCAGGTCGCCCTTGGCTTCGGTGAGAGCGTTCTTGCACTCCATCATGCCGGCTCCGGTTCGCTCGCGGAGCTGCTTCACTAACTGTGCACTGATCTCCATAGATTCCTCTGATTCTCTTTTGCTGTAGGTGCCCGGCGACGCGCAGCCGTGCGCTTCTGCGCCGAAGGCGCCATGCCGGGCTGCAAGCCCTTACGGATTGCCGCTGGACGCTTCGTCGGCCACGGCTTCCGAGCCCGGTCCCTTGCGCGGCAGCGAAGTGGACGGCAGATCCTCGTCCGGCATGCTCTCAGACATGAGCTGCGCGGCGTACTTCGGATCCACGTATTCCGAATACTCCGGCATTTCTTCCACCGGAGTTTCTTCTCCGCCTTCGACGGGCTTCTCGGGGGCGACGAAATCCTGCTCGCTGGCCAGCTGCCGGCCCTCGTACACAGCGTCGGCGATCTTCGTCGTGAACAGGCGAATGGCGCGCAGCGCGTCGTCGTTGCCCGGAATCACGTAATCCACTTTGTCGGGATCGCAGTTGGTGTCCACCACGGCCACCACCGGAATACCCAGCTTGCGGGCTTCTTCCACCGCGATCGCTTCTTTGTTTGAATCGATCACGAACAGCAGATCCGGCAGGCCGTTCATGTCTTTGATGCCCGCCAGGTTCTGGTTCAGGTGCTTGCGCTCGCGCTCCAGCCGCACAATTTCTTTCTTCGCGCGTCCGCCCCAGTCGCCCGCTTCCGCCATCGTGTCCAGTTCTTTCAGACGTTTGATGGATTTCTGAACGGTGGTCATGTTCGTCAGCAGCCCGCCCAGCCAGCGCTGGTTCACGTAGAACTGTGAGCAGCGGACGGCTTCCTCGGCGACGGCTTCCTGCGCCTGGCGCTTGGTGCCTACGAACAGAACAATCTTGCCCTGCGCAGCCATATCGCCGACATACCGCATGGCGTCTTTGAACAGCTTCAGGGTCTTCTGCAGGTCAATGATATAAATACCATTGCGTTCGCCAAAGATGTATTCTTTCATCTTTGGATTCCAGCGCTTGGTCTGGTGCCCGAAATGAACGCCTGCTTCGAGCAATTCCTTCATGCTAATCGACGGCAAAATTCCTCCTTCTGCCAATTTCGGAAACCCGGATCGCGGTCCAAAGCGGGATTTGCGGCCCGGGGCTGCTGAATTAAACTACCGGCCGCCAATGAATGCGGGTAAACACCAGTAGAAATGGTGTTCACGGGCGAGGATCATGCGGCTAAAATTAGCGCTTCGAGAACTGGAATCGCTTGCGGGCGCCTTTTTGCCCGTATTTCTTGCGCTCGTGCTGCCGCGCATCGCGCGTCAGAAAGCCCAGTTCCTTCAGTTTGCCGCGCAGCTCCGAGTTGAACTCGATCAATGCGCGGGCGATACCCAGTTTGGCGGCTCCGGCCTGTCCGGAAGGACCGCCACCGGAAGTGTTGATCAAAATATCGAATTTGTCGGCTGTTTCCGTCGCCAGCAGCGGCTGCCGCACGATCGCGCGCGACTGCTCGCTGGGGAAGTAGCTCTCAAACGTGCGGCCGTTGACCGTGATCAGGCCCTTCCCGTCCCGCAGGAAGATTCTGGCCACCGCTCGCTTGCGCCGGCCCGTTCCCAGATGTTGTACCAATGCCAATTTCTTGAATCTCCTTCTACGACGCCGCCAGCACCACGGGCTTCTGTGCCTCGTGCGGATGCTTCGGACCGGCGTAGACCTGCAGCTTGCGGTACATCTGCTTCCCCAGCTTCGATTTGGGGAGCATGCCCTGCACTGCTTCTTCCACCATCCGTACCGGACGTGTTTCGCGCACCTTGCGGGCGCTGGTTTCCGTCAATCCGCCCGGATAACCCGAGTGCCGGCGATAGAGTTTCTGTTCTTCTTTATGCCCCGTCAACTTCACTTTGGCCGCGTTCACCACGATCACGTGGTCCCCGGTATCCAAAAACGGAGTGTAGCTGGGCTTGTGCTTGCCCATCAGGATCCGGGCCGCCTTGGTGGCGATCCGGCCCAGCACCGCCTCTTCGGCATCGATTAAGTGCCACTGGCGCACGATGTCCTCAGGCGATGGAATTGCGGTTTTCATGCAGACAGACCTTCTCCTACGAGTTCTTTAACCTTCTTGAGCTTACCGAAGTCCGGCCGGGTGTGTCAAACTGCCCATATGAGGTTGGTCTTCGCCGCTGCCCTCCTGGCCTCCAGTGCATTCGCCGGAATCGTCGACGATGTACGTGCGGCCATCGCCCGGAACGACTTCGCGGGGGCCGACCGTCAGATCCAGGCGTATCGGCGGTCGTATGGGGCCAACTCGGAGCTCGCCAATGCCCTGAGCTGGCAGGCCCGGGGGGCTTTGGACGTCAAGAACTTCGACCGCGCCGCCGCCTATGCCGAAGAGACGCGCAAGCTGGTGCTGCCGAACCTGCTGGGGCCGCGGGCCGATCGCGAACAATGGCTGTACGCTTTGGGTGCGTCGATCGAGGTGCAAGCGCAAGTCCAGGCTGCCAGGGGCGAAACCGCCCAGGCCGTGGCGTTCCTGCGGACTGAGCTGAAGACCTATGGCGGGACCTCGCTGCGAGAGCGGATCCAGAAGAATATCAACCTGTTGAGCCTGGAGGGCAAGCCTGCGCCCGAGCTGGAAGCCGGTCCTACCATCGCCAGCTTGCGCGGAAAGGCGATTCTTTTGCTCTTCTGGGCCCATTGGTGCGCAGACTGTAGGGCTGAAATCCCCGTCCTCGCGAGCGTGATGAAGAAGTACGGCCCGCAAGCGCTGGTGCTGATCGGGCCAACGCGGTATTACGGCTATGTGGCGAACGGCAATGATGCGACACCTGAGGTCGAAAAGCCCTATATCGAGTACATCCGCCGGCAGTTCTATGCTCCGCTCGGCAATATGCCCGCGCCTTTGAGCAATGCGAATTTCGCCCGCTACGGCGCCAGCACTACGCCGACGCTGGTTCTGGTGGATCGTAAAGGGATTGTCCGGTGGTACCACCCGGGCTCGGCCACGGCGCGGGAACTGGCCTTGCAGATTGAGAAGGTGTTGCGGTGATCAGGCGAACCGTCTTTCTGGCGGCGCTGCTTCTGTTGCAAGCGACCGCCTTTCAGGCGCCTGCTACTCATCCGGTATCGGGTCGCAAGATCGCCGGGGTCATGGGTATGAATGGCGCCGATTGGCTGGTGCGGCCCGAGCGGGAAGCCGAAGAACAGCCCGAAAAAGCCCTGGACGCCCTCAATCTGAAACCTGGCATGGTGGTGGCCGACATTGGCGCGGGCGTGGGCTACATGAGCCTCCGGATGGCCCGGCGCGTGGGTCCCTCAGGTAAGGTGTACGCCAACGACCTGCAGCCTGCCATGCTCGACCGGCTCCGTCAAAACGCGGCCAAAGCCGGTATCGGCAACGTCGTGACCGTAGTGGGCGACGTCGCCGATCCCAAGTTGCCCGCCAATACTATGGACCTGGTGCTGCTCGTCGACGTCTATCACGAATTCTCGCAGCCGCAACAGATGCTTCGGAAGATCCGCGAGACGCTCAAGCCGGATGGAAGATTGGTGCTGCTCGAATACCGCGCCGAGGATCCCAACGTCCCCATCCTCGCCGAGCACAAGATGACCGTCGCCCAGGTGAAATCGGAGCTCGAAGCGGAAGGCTTCGTACTGCAGCCCGTGATTGAAACGCTTCCGCGCCAGCACATCCTGATCCTGACGAAGGCGGCCGCGAAGGCCGCCCGTCAGTAATCATCTAGTTCCGGTAATAGTCGTGATAGTGATATCCGTCTCGATCCGAGCCGTTATCCGGGATGTTGATCAGTAGCGGCTGGTCCAGCCGGAAGTTGATGATGCTTTCCGCAGGCACGCGAACTTCCCGGCCTTGCGTTAGGAT
>DATIRX010000435.1:0-14931 GCA_035469225.1 Bryobacteraceae bacterium | reverse complement strand
GAGGACGCGGTTGAAATACTTCGAGGTATCGACCTGCAGGCCCTCACCGATCGCCTGGCCGGCTTGCGACGTGCCGCCGCCGCGCATGGTCAGCGGACACCGCATGCGACCGCAGATCTGGACGATGCGGATTACATCCTCGCGATTCTTGGGGATCACCACGCCCAGGGGGCGGATCAAGTAGACGCTGGCATCGGTGGAATACAGCGCGCGGGTGATGGTGTCGAAGCGGACTTCGCCCTGGACTTGGCTCTCAAGTTCTGTCCGAAGAGCATCGGCATCAACCGCTGGCTCTGACGGGACCTCCAACTGCACAAGTTTCAACGAACCGAGAATAGCATTTTGCATAATGGGCTGGTGCTCACCAAGCAGCAGCTACCCACGCCGGCGCTCCTTCTGGACCTGAACAAATTCGAGGCCAACCTGGCGCGTATGGCCACCCGCATCCAGGATTCCGGTAAAGCGCTGCGGCCCCATGCGAAAGCGCACAAGTGTGTGGAGATCGCCAGACGCCAGATTGCCGCGGGCGCCATGGGCGTGTGCGTGGCCACATTAGCCGAAGCGGAGATGATGGCGGCCGCCGGCATCCCCGGATTGCTGCTGACCTCGCCCGTCGCCGATCCTCTGAAAATGGCGAGGATCGTGGCCGCGGGCGCCATGGTGGTGGTCGATCATCTCCAGCAGGTGGCCTGGTACGATCAGGCCGCGGGTGCCGCCCAGCGCAAGGTGGACGTTCTGGTGGACCTGGATGTGGGCGATCATCGAACCGGCGCGCGATCGCCGGAGGACGCCGCCGAAATCGCCGAAGCGGTGGATCAGGCGGCTCATTTGGAACTGCGGGGTATTCAGGCTTACTCTGTCCTGGGATCGCACGCGGGCGGCCTGGAGGAACGCAAGCGTGTCTCGGCGGAGACCTTCCGCGTGGCTTCCCGCGCGCTCGGGATCATGCTGCGCCGCGGGCTTTCGACTGAAATCGTCACCGGCGGAAGCACTGGAACCTGGCAGATTGACACGGAAGTTGCCGATCTCACCGAGCTGCAGGCCGGATCGTATGCGCTCATGGACCTGGCGTATCGACGCGAAGGCCTGGATTTCGAGAATGCCATGACCGTGCTCGCCACCGTGGTCAGCGCGAATCATCCTGGTTTTGTGACGGTGGATGCGGGGTACAAGGCGTTCTCGACCGATCGGAGCTATGGTCCTGAGGCCGTGGATCTGCCCGGGTCCACCTACCGCTGGGGAGGCGACGAGTTTGGCTACCTGGATCGGCCGGACGGGCTTCCGAAACTGGGGGACCGCCGGGAGTTCATCCCACCGCACTGCGATCCGACCGCGAATTTGTACGATAGAATCTATGTCTGCCGGGGCGAACGGGTCGAAGCGGTCTGGCCTTTGAAAAGCGCCGGTATTCGAGAGGAATTATGAACACAAATATCCTGCGGAGTCTGGTACTCGCGTCTTTAGGATTGAGCTCTGTGGCGTTCGCCCAGCAGCATTGGGTGGCCACCTGGGCCGCTTCTCCCATCGCCACTGCCGTGCCCGCCGCTCCAGCCGCCGCACCCGTAGCCGCGGGAGCTCCGGCAGCCGCGCCCGCCAAGCCCGGACCAGCCCCCTTCCGAAGCGCCAACAACCAGACCATACGAATGGTGGTGAACACCAGCATCGGCGGGCCCAGCGTGCGCGTGGAGCTGGCCAACACATTCGGCGCCGATCGTCTGAAAATCGGATCGGCCCACATTGCTCTGCGGGATCACGACGCCGCCATCGTGCCTGCCTCGGATCGCGCGCTGACGTTCAGCGGCCTGTCTTCTGTCACCATCCCGGCGGGTGCTTCGATGATCAGCGATCCGGTCAATCTTGCCGTGCCTGCGGTCGGCGACCTGGTGGTCAGCATCTACATTCCCGGAGACTCAGGTCCGGTTACGCAGCATGCCACAGGATTGCATACGACGTACATCTCGTCGGAGGGCGACTTCACCGGAGCCCCCGATTTCACGCCGGCGCGGACAACAGCCTCCTGGTACTTCCTGACCGGCGTGCACGTGCTGGCGCCCGCAGATACGGGACTGATCGTGACGTTCGGAGACTCCATCACCGATGGGGCGACCTCCACGACCGACGCCAACGCCGCCTGGCCCAGCATCCTCGCCAAACGGCTGCAGAGCGCGGGAGCGACGAATCTTGCGGTGGTGAATGAGGGCATCTCCGGCAATCGCGTGCTGCGCGAGGGAGCCGGCCCCAGCGTGCTGGCGCGCTTCGAGCGCGACGTGCTGGCGCAGCCCGGAATCCGGTACCTGGTGTTCATGGAAGCCATCAACGATATCGGCCAGGCTTCCCGCGCGGGAGCTCCGCCGGTGACCGCCGAAGAGATCATCGCCGTCTACAAACAGATGATCGAGCGGGCGCATATGCATGGCATCAAAGTGATCGGTGCCACGCTCACGCCATATGAAGGTGCTGCTTATTACAGCGACTCGGGAGAAGTGATCCGCGCGAGCGTCAACCAGTGGATCCGCAGCAGCACCAACACGCTCGACGGGGTACTGGATTTCGACAAGGTCACGCGCGATCCCGAACATCCCGGGCAGTTGCTGCCGGCCTATAACATCCGGGATCACCTGCATCCCAACGATGCGGGCTACAAGGCCATGGCCGAATCCATCGATTTGTCGTTATTCGGCGTGAAGAAGCGTTAGGCGGGTCGGGCATGCCCGACCCCTACAAATTGGGCGAGGCCTCGCAGGATTAAATTTCGCGATATTGGCGTAGGGGCGAGGCATGCCTCGCCCGGCTTAGGAAGCGACCCAGCCGAGCGCGGTCAGTTCGGCTTCCAGGTACGCCAGCCCTTCGCCCAGGGTCTTGCGATAGCGTTCCTCGCGGCAGGTTTCCAGATCGTGCAAAACACGGGTGCGATGCAGCAGCAAGGCGTCGCGCTTTTTGGCGATGGCGAGCTGGTCCGGGGTAAGCTGCGGATTGGATTCCCCGTGGCGCGATCGAGCCGCTTCAATCTGCTCTTGAACCGACTTACTTTCCCAACCACGTGCCACAACCCCAGTCTACCGCAGTGGGCCTGATTGCTCCCAACCGGGCCCCATTCCGCCTCCCCCGTCAGGGCTGGCGCCCCAGGCCTGAAGGCGTCTCGAGGGATTCCAGAATCGCGTCCACCAGCGGCTTGGAGCCCGTGAACAAGTCGGCTGGCGGCTGGCGATAACGGATCATATCGCGATAGATCACATCCGCCAGCTGCGAGTTGATGCCCCAACCGGCGAGGTAGGACAGCCGCAGGTTGCTGTCGCGGTTAATGTCGGAACCTGCCGTCCACTGGCCCAGATCGGCCCTCCGGCCGGTGTAGGTCGAAAACAAAGCCGTGGTCGAAGACACGCCGACTTCCCGCAACGACTCCACCACGGGAGCATAGTCGGGGCGGTCGAACCGCTGCTGCACTTCGTCGATATTGATTTTCAGCGGCTCTACCTGGCCCATGAAGACCATGTCATAGCCTTCACCGTTACGGGTGTTGGCCCAGACGGTCGCATGGGGGAACGCTTCGAAGAAGGTAGCCAGCTCGCTTTTGACGGTGCGCAGGTCGCTCTCATAGAGCGGTACGTACAGCGAGAAGTAACCGCCGGGATTCAGATGCGCTTTCACCGCCTCGAAGTACTCCTTGGAATACAGCGCCGCAGTTCCTTTCGCAAAAACATCCAGGGGATCGGACGCGATGATGTCGTACTTGTTGGTGGTGGTCAGAACGTAATGCCGGGCATCGTCGTACACAATCCGGGTCTTGGGATTATTCATGACCTCATAATTCTGGCGCGCGAAAAATCTCGTGGATGTAGGCGGGATCACCGGTTCAATCTCGCAAATCGTAATGTGCTCGATGCCGGGGTAGCGCGTGAACGTACCCGCGGAGACGCCCGCTCCGAATCCGATCCCCAGCACCGATTTCGGGTTGGGATGCAGAAGTCCAGGCAGATGGCCCACCATCCGCTGCAGTTTCATATCGTAGATCTCGGTGGTGGCTTCCACGTGACCGTTGACGTTGATGTAGATCTCGCCGCTGTTCCAGCGTGAAATCGCCACCGATGAATTCCGTCCCTCTGCCGTATACAGGATGGTGGATTGCCCGGTGTTGATGGGCATCCGGCGGCCATACGCAATCAGCTCGCCCGGAACCGGGCCGAGGCCGAACAGCAGGACCAGGGAAACTACGGCCGACGCGGCCAGCAAGCCTGCGATCCCCACCGAACGCTGCTCGCGCACGTACGGCAGAAGCGCCGTGAACGCGCTGATCGCGGCGACGGCCAAGATCACTCGCTGGGAATGCTGCGTTCCGATCATCGGCACCAGGACCAGGCTGATCAGCAGCGCTCCCGCGATCGCGCCGAGCGTATTGGCGGCATACACGCGGCCGACCACTTTGGCGGGATCCTGACCGGGACCGGCCACAGCGGCCAGCGCCAGGGGGAAACTGGCGCCCCATAGGAGCGCCGGCGGCAGGATGGCCCACAGACAGCGCGCCATATCCAGCTGGAAGGTGTACCAGGGGCTGCTGGTGAGCGTCGGATCAATGGGCCAGTAGGGAAGCGAGCCGGCGATCATGTAGGCCGTCCAGGCGATGCCCAGGGTCAGCAGAATCTGGCACCAGCCCAAGGCCAGCCGCGGGCGAACCGTCCGCGAAATCCAGGCTCCGGCCGTCGAGCCGATGGCCAGGCCGATGAGAAAGACCGCCAGGATGATGGAGAACACATACACGGTGGAACCCAGCAGCATCCCCAGTAAGCGCGTCCAGACGACTTCTGCGCCCAGGGCGCTGGCGCCGGAGAGTCCAATCGTGACGTAGATGGACGTGCGGCTTTCGTCGGTGACACCCTCTACAGAGTCCGGGGCGTTTTCCGTCGCAGCGGCTTCGATGCTCCCGGGCGTTCTTGCGGCCAGGGCCAGACTGATGGCCGCGACCACCAGGTTAATGGCGACCGCCGCCAGCGTGGCGGCAGCCACGCCATACATTCTTAGTAAATAGAACCCCGCCAGCAGACATCCGAGCACCGCGCCCACGGTGTTGGTTCCGTACAGCAATCCCCACCAGGAAACGCCCTTGCGCGTCGATTGGATCCAGCGCGCGGCCGCCGGAAGCGAGGCGCCCATCAGCGCCGTGGGCGGCAGCAGGCAGATGCCGGCCACCAGTGCTCGCAACAGCATGTTGGGCAGACCGAGGCCATTGGCGGCGATGTAAACCCGATCGATCAGGGGGATTCCCACCAGCACCAGCAACCCCAGCACGGCGATTCCGGCTTCGATCAGGGCGTACATCTTCAGCGGATGCATCTCCGTACGCAGCCGCGGCAACCCGATGCTGCCAATGCATAGCCCGCCCATAAAGGTGGCCAGCAGCACTCCCACCGAGATGCTGGTGGAGCCGATCGCCAGTTGCAGCATCTGATACCACACCACTTCGTAGATGAGCGCGGCGCAGCCGCTGCCGAAGAACAAGATCAGCAGGATCGGCAACCATCTGGATGCGGACGAATGTTCGGGCGAATTTTCGGCGAGCGTGGCCGGGAGAGGTTGAGACATAGCAAACTCCAGTGCGGTTTACGAGTATCCCACACCCGCAGGGCGAAACCTATAAAAGTGGCGTTACTTCGGGCCGAGTCCGTTCTTGCCTAAGAACTCGCGTATGGTGACGTAGATACGGTCGCGCTCCTGTGACGTAAAGCCGCCGTGTTTCCCGCCGGGAATCGTCACCAGCTGGTTGGGCACTTTGAACTTGTCGAGCGCTTTATGCAACGCCACCGCCTCCGGATAGGGCACCGTCGGGTCCGCGTCGCCATGCACGGTGAGGATCGGCGGCAGCCCGGCCCGCACATAGGTCATGGGCGAGACGCGTTTGGCGATTTCGATGCGGTTCGGCATACTTCCGAACCAGCGCTCGGCCGGGGGGCGTCGATTGGGACCGTCGATCACATCGGGGACATCGGCGATGCCGAACCAGTTGAGCACCGCGGCCACCTTGGGCATGGCAGTATTGGCGGCGCATTCCCGGTCGAATCCTTCGCTTTCCGGAAGAATTCCCAGCGCCAGAGCGAGATGCCCGCCGGCCGATTCGCCGGTCACCACCAGGCGATTGACGTCGACGTTATACATCGTGGCCTGCTGGGCGATGAAGCGCAGCGCGCAGAAGCAATCCTCGACGGCCCCCGGAGCCAGCGTGTTGGGACCCAGCCGGTATTCCACGTTGACGACGTTCCAGCCCATCTCCATCCACGGCAGCAGGTTCAGGATGGCGCCTTCCTTGTTGCCCGCCACCCAGAATCCGCCATGCATGTAGACGATCGTGGGCTGGGGCGTCGTGGCCGTGCGCCGCCGATAGATGTCCATCTTGAGCTGGGTGTCGCCCATGGTCAGATACGTCACGTTGGGGTACACCTGATACTCGTTGGCGGCGTGGGTAGCCCAGGCGGCCGTAGGTGAAAGCTGCGCAAACCCGGTGGCAGCCAGTAAGAGAAAGGGAAGCATCGTGCGCATGGGAGACTCCGTTCAGGGCGAGTATACACCAGTCGCGCGAGCCCGGACCTCCAGCGCCTGGCGCTCGACCACTGCATCGGGATGATCCGCTTCATGTCCGTGGAGATTGGCGTCGATGCACATCAGGATCGCCCTGAGCGCGCCTGCGACGAGCGCCTCGGCCGCCCGCTGGTCCGCGGCCAGGGAGCTCTTCACCGCGCCCGAAGCTCGCACGCACAGCTCCAGGCCCGCCACGGCGGCACGCGCGGCCCGCATGGGGGCTTCAATGGCCTGCCGCATGGAATCCGCGTCGCGGGCACGCATATACTCCATCACCGCGCCGATATCCTGATCCGCGGCTCCGCGCAAATGGGCCGACTCCCGGCGAGCCGCCGTCAGCAAGTCGTCGTGGCCGCCGGTAATGGCCAGCGTCTTGATCAACAGGCTGATCCCCAGTTCGGCCGTGACTGCCGCGGCCGCCACGCCTGCAGGCGCCGGACGAGTCGCCGCCACCGCATCGGAGAAAGAGGCGAGTGATTCAGACCAGATAGACCGGGGCATGTTTTGTATCGGGGGTTTCACATAGAATGTACCAGAGGCAACCCACATGACACGTTTTCTGGCGCGGTTCGCACTGGCCGCCGTGGTCGGCGTACCGGCGTTCGCGCAAGTGGATCTCTCCGGCGTGTGGGGACCCACCTTTCACGAAGACAGCGCGGAGCGCGGACTGGGACCCGAGCTGGTGGACTTCATGGGCCTGCCGATTAATGCAGCCGCGCGCCAGTGGGCTTTGAGCTGGGATCCCGACCGCCTGGGCCTTCCCGAACATCAGTGCCAGGTCCACACGGCGGCCTATATTCACCGCGGGCCGCTCCGTCTGCGGATCTGGGAGGAGCGCGATCCGCAAACCCAGGACCTCATCTCGATCCGGATGTACAGCAGCACCTACGAGCAGAACCGCGTCATATGGATGGATGGACGCCCGCATCCTCCCGAATATGCCGCCCACACCTGGCAGGGATTTTCCACGGGCAAGTGGGAAGGCAACATCCTGACCATCTACACCACGCACCTCAAGCAGGGATGGACGCGCCGCAACGGGCTGCCCTCCAGTGACCGGATCGCGCTGGTGGATCATTTCATCCGGCATGACAACCACCTGACGCACGTGAGTGTGGCGACCGATCCCGTGTATCTGACCGAGCCGCTGGTGAAGAGCGAAGACTATTTGCTGAACGACAATACCGGCGGCAACTGGTTGTGGCCCTGTGAGTATGTGGAGGAGCTGCCCAACCACGACAACACCCAGGTGCCGAGCTGGTTGCCCGGCGAGAATCCGTTCCTGCACGAATTCGCGGACAAGTGGAAGATTCCGGTGGACGCGGCTCTAGGTGGTCCCGAGACGATGTACCCGGAATACATGAAGAAGCTGGTCGCAAAATGACGAGAACAGCCTTGCTGGTCGCGGTGACCGCGAAAAATCGCATCTTCACGTTCCAGGGCATGCTTGCGGGCGAGCTATCGCTAATACCGCATCGACACGGAAAGATGATTCGAATTCAGTAGCGCCAGGCGCATGCGAAAAGTACTTCTCGGTTGCGGCATCACGCTCGATGGTTATATCGCGCGGCCGGACGGCTCGGTCGATTATCTGGTTATGCCCAAAGGGGCCGAAAAGGTCATGGCGGACTTTTACGCCAGCATCGACACGATCGTGTTCGGGCGCAAGACCTACGACGCCATGCGGCGCATGATGGCGCAAGGTGAGCACGAGGGGCCGGCGGGACCCTGGAAGACCTACGTTTTCTCGCGCACGCTTCCCTCCGGCGAACGCGACGGTATGACCTTCGTCAAGGAGTCGCCCGCGGCTTTCATGCGAAAGCTCCGCAAAAAGCCGGGCAAACACATCTGTCACATGGGCGGCGGAGAATTGGCCCGCAGTTTCCTGCAAGCCGATCTGGTTGACGAACTATGGATGCACGTCGTGCCGATACTGCTCGGCGACGGCATTCCGATATTCCCCGCCGGCTTCCCGCAGCGCAATTTCAAGCTGCGCGAGTGCAAGTCCTACGGGAATGACGTTTCGCTCCGCTACGTCCGGGCACGCCCAAAAAACGCCGGCCGCAAGGCTAAGAAAGTCCGATAATCCGGCCCGTCTCGGTATCCAGGTCGATATCGTAATATCCCGGACGCGTGGACAACCCCGGCATCGTCGTCATCGTTCCCAGCAGCGGATAAATGAACCCCGCGCCAACGCTGGCGCGAATATCCCGCACCGGCACCGTAAACCCGCTGGGAGCGCCCTTGAGATTCGGGTCGTGGCTGATCGACAGGTGCGTCTTGGCCATGCAGATGGGCAGCTTGTCGAAGCCCTGGCGCGTATATACCTCGATCTTCTTTTCAGCCTCGGGCGAATATTCCACTCCGCTGCCGCCGTACATCTGGCGCACGATGGTCTCGATTTTGTCCTTGATGCTCATCTCCAGCGGATAGAGAAACTTGAAGTTGCTGGGCTTCTTGCACGCCGCCACCACGGCGTTGGCGAGTTCGACGGCTCCCGCGCCGCCCTCCGCCCAATGGTTGCTTACCACGGCGTCTTCGGCTCCAGCCGCTTTGGCGAGCTTTTTCACCAGCTCGATTTCCGCAGGCGTATCGTCCTTGAAGCGGTTCACTCCCACCACCACCGGAATGCCGAAGTTGCGGGCATTGCCGATGTGGCGGATCAGGTTGGAACAACCCTTTTCCAGCAGATCCAGGTTTTCCTTGGTGTACTCGTGCGCCAGCGGCTTGCCTGCGACTACCTTGGGTCCGCCGCCGTGCATTTTGAGCGCGCGGATGGTGGCCACCAGCACTACGCAATCCGGACTAAGCCCGCTATAGCGGCACTTGATGTTGAAAAACTTCTCCATGCCCATGTCGGCGCCGAACCCGGCCTCGGTGAGCACGTACCCGTCGGCCCCGGCCAGCTTGAGCGCGATCTGGTCGGCGACAATCGACGAATTTCCGTGCGCGATGTTGGCGAACGGTCCGGCGTGCACAAATGCAGGAGTGCCCTCGATGGTCTGCATCAGGGTCGGCATGATGGCGTCCTTCATCAGGACCATCAGCGCCCCGGTGACGCCGATATCGTCGGCCGTAACGGGCTCGCCCGCGCGGCTGGAGCCGATCACCATGCGGCCGAAGCGTTCCTTCATGTCGGCCAGGCTGGTGGTCAGCGCCAGAATCGCCATGATCTCGCTGGCCACGGCGATATCGAATCCGGTGCTGCGCGTCGCGCCCTTTTCTTCGGGACCCTGCCCCACCGTGATCTGGCGCAAAAAACGATCGTTGGTATCCAGCACTCGGCGCCAGGTGATGGTCGGCGGGTCGATATCCAGGCGGGCAAAGCGGCTGCGCTCCTCCGGCGTGAGCGTGTTCGGATCGGTTTTGTCGATGCCCAGCTTCTTCAGCCGCCGCTGCATGATGGCCGAAAAGCGCCGGCTCCCGTCCTTGGACGCGGGCGTGAGCCGGTCGAACAAGGCGACATCATCCGTGGTGCTTTCGTGGAACATCCGGGCGTCGATGGCCGCGGCCAGCAGGTTATTCGCGGCGATAATGGCGTGGATGTCGCCGGTGAGATGGAGATTGAACTCTTCCATCGGAACAATCTGGCTATAGCCGCCGCCCGCCGCGCCCCCTTTGATCCCGAACGTGGGACCCTGGCTGGGCTGCCGGATATTCGTGAACACTTTCTTGCCCAGGTATGCACCCAGCGCCTGGCTCAGTCCCACCGTGGTGGTGGTCTTGCCCTCGCCCAGCGGCGTCGGTGTGATCGCCGTCACCACGATGTATTTGCCGTTCGGCGCGGCCTTCAGCCGGTCGCGCACCGACAGGTGGACCTTGGCCTTGGACTTGCCATAGAGTTCCAGCTCGTCGGGAAGAATCCCCGCCTCGGCTGCGATCTGGCTGATCGGCAGCGGCGTGGCGGCCTGGGCAATATCAATGTCGCTGGGGACAGGTATTCGAAGATTTGATAGCTTATGGGGCATTTTTTGAAAGGCGTGCGATTAACGATTATACCGGGTAGGCGTGCCCTACTTCCGGATCAGTTCCTCGGCCTGCGGCTTCACGCCGCTGATCTGGACCAACGGCTGCGGATGCTCCGGGCGGCTGTCGCGATCGAGAAAGTAATTGATGTAGGAACTGGTTCCCTGCAGCGACCGGTCGCGCTGCGGGATGTAAGTCTTCAGCTCATCCACGCGTTGGGCCGCCTGGGCGCGCTCGTACACCTTCACCCAGACACAGGCCTGCTCGGGAATCACCTCGCACTGGCCGTTGAGAGTACCGCCGCAGGGACCGTTGCGGAGATTCTTGGGACACGTCATCGGGCAGACGTATTCCGTCAAGCCCAGTACGCAGTTGCCGCATGCCTGGCACCCGAATACCGGCTTCTTGAATGCGAGCTCGGCGCTCTCCAGCGCGCGAGAAGCCGCGGGACTCTTATCGATCAGGCGTAGAACGCCCGTCAACGCACCTCGCAAAACGCGCGGCGTGTTGGCCGGCTCGATCACGTCCGCCACACGGTGCCAGAACGTCGGGGGCTCCGGAGCATGCTTGGGACCTTCGAAGAAATAAAAGCCGCCCTTGGGACCCCATTCGAGCTCTGCCGCCAGCTCTTCCCACTGGGGCGCCAAAACTTCCGAGCGCTTGATGATCCAGCGGATGCGCTCGGCCTGATGATCGCCGCCGATGTACGCTCCGGCGTAACCCAGCCCCCGGACGATGGCGACCATCCGCGCGGCGCGCTCCATGCGCGCGACCAATCCCTTGTCGGTAGACGCATCGACTTCGGCGCGGATCTGCTCGACTAATTCTTTCGAAGCCCAGCAGCCCGGCGGCTCGCCCTTGGAAAATTTCTCGGCCGCCCTCAGCGGCAGGATGTAGACGTTCCCGAACACCGGCGTGCGCAGCCCTCGTTCACTCAGGTACCGTTTGAGCTCGCGGAATTTGCGGGAATCGAAACCCAGCTGGGTAATCGCGTAATCCGCTCCCGCCGCGATTTTCTTTTCGAGCTTGAGATATTGATACGCGCAATCGGCCTCAGTGTATTTGAACGGCGAGACCGCCACGGAAATGTAGAACGGAAATCCCGTCTGCTGGCGAAACTCTTTGATGAATTCCACCAGCTGGACCGAATCCAGATCGTAAAGCGTCTCGGCGGTTTCCTTGCTTCCCTTGGGGAAATCGCCGGTAATCGCGAACACGTTCTCGATGCCCACTCGCCGCAGTTCCTGGAGCGCGCCACTGATATTCAGCCGGTCGCGACCGACGCAGGTCAGGTGGATATTGGGAGTCAGCCCGCGGGCGTGCATGGCCGAGCCGATGCGGATCGGGTCGTGCCCCGCCGAGCCGCCTGCAAAGCTGGTCACGCTGCCCGCGGCAATCTCGGGAATCTGCATGAAACCTGCGGCCATCTCGACGACCTGGTCTTCGGCGGTCTTGGCGCTGGCAACCAGCTCCACCATGTAGGTAAAGGTGCCGGCCGTCAAGGCGTCCCGAACTGGATTCACTGCCGCCATGTCACTTCCCGATCTCTTTCCGCACGATCTTGGTTCCCTCTACCATCGCCTTCATTTTCGCAAACGTGACGTCGCGCGGCAGGTGGAAGCATCCGCAGTCCGTCAGAATCTGGATTCGCTCGGCGGGCAGCACTTCCAGCGCCTTACGAATGTGCTCGGCCACCATGTCGGGTGTTTCGATATCGGTATTCTTGACGTCGATCACCCCCAGGCCCAAATCGAAAGGCGCGCTGAACTCCTTGAAGAGATCCAGATCCTCGCCGCCGCGCCGCGCGAATTCGAGCGTTAACTGGTGGACCTTGGCTTTGAGAATCGTGGGGAACAGATAACGATAGCTGCCCTCCCAGGACGGCTTGCCGTAGCGGTTGCCGTAGCAGATGTGGACCGCGATCCTGGCGTCCACACCCTCCACCAGCGTGTTGATCACGTTCACGCCCCACGCCAGATCTTCGGGGAAGCCGGAATAGTACGGCTCGTCGATCTGAATGAACCGGGCGCCCGCTTTCGCCAGGGCCTTCAGCTCCAGGTTCATCACGCGGGCGATGTCGGTGGCGAAGGCTTCTTCGCTGGGGTAGAACTGATTGCGGATGCGTTTGGTGAGGCAATGCGGACCGGTCACGCAAAACTTTGCCGCATGGTCCGTGAAGATGTGCAGGAAATTGAAATCCTGCACCAGGCCCATGGATGCCATCGGGAGCTTGCCCGCTACCGCGCTGTCATAAAAATCGTAGTAGAACTTCTTGGAGGAGCGGTCGATCTGAACGCCGGGGAGCCGTTCGGCAAAGTAGTCGACCATATTGTCGCGGCGAAGCTCGCCGTCGGTGATGATGTCGAGACCCGCGGTTTCCTGATCCTTGATCGCGGCCTTCACGGCGGCGTCGTATATTTCGTCCAGATCGTGGCGCGAGATGCGGCGGGCGAAGTAGTCGGTCTTCAGGCGTTCGAGCCAGCCGGGCATGGCGTAGCTGCCGACGATCGCAGTGGGAAGAATGGGAAGAGTCATTGGCATTGGGTTACTCCCTACGCGTCGTGTAGAGGATGGAAGTGTGCGTGTCGGGGCGATATTTGAAGGGTCTGAAGTTCACGTTGTAACCCTCCCGCTGCGCCACCTCTTTTAGTAGAGCACCGTTGACCCAGTTCAGCAGCGAACCATCCAGCTTGCCGGGTCCGAAGAAGCCGGTGCGGTATTGGGCCAGGTCGGTCACAAAAATGTCGAAGACTTGCATATACCCGCTGGGATGCAGCAGGGGCAGCGTGCGGATGAAGCTTTCGAGCGCACCCGAGCTTAAATGAAAGCGGAAATCCGTGGGGGCGTCCTGCAGGATGTCTTCCAGCTTGCCGGCGTCAAGACCTTCGGGGAAAGGGAACTCCGGCAGATCTTCCAGCTGAACCAAACGCTCTTCCAGGCGAACCGCGGCCCATAGTTCCTGCCAGAAAGGAACGCCGTGCTCCGGGCCGCCGAAGCTGTCGAAGCCGCTTTCGAGCATGTGGTACACACGGTCGCGAAACAATTCCGGCGGGATGCCGTACTTTCCTCCGATGCTGTTTACCGCCGCGTCGGGAACATATGCGCGCACCTGCACGAAGTACAGTTTGCCGTCGCGGCGGACCACTTCCTCATCCGGCAGGTTGTCATACACATTGGTCAGATGCACCTGGAGGATCTTGTGACGCAGGTGGGCCAGTGACTTGATGGGATTGATCGCGTCCAGCTGGACCAAGCGGCACTGGTCGATATGTTTGGCTACCGTGGGCCGGGCTTTATTGAGGGTGTCCTCGGAGTAGTCGCCCATGTAGAAACACACGCGCGGATAGAGGCCTGTGCCGCGCTGCCGGTCGAGCTCGAAGAACCGGTCGAGCCACTGGGCACAACGCGATCCGTTGCCGACGCCGATTTCGAGCAGATTCACTTCGGCGGGCAGCTGGTTCTTCGTCCGCAAACCGCACAGCAGGTCCAGAAATTCGGCGACATCGTCGGCGATGGCGAGGGGATTGTGGCCGTCCGAGGATCCGCCGGGCAGCGCCTTATCGTAGCCCCTGCCGGTAGCGGCCTCCCAGGCCAGCAGGTGACGCCAGAAGAACCGGTTGAAGGTCCATACGATGCTCGAGCGCAGCGACTGGAACTCTTCGAGCGGCAGACGGCCGGCGTCCTGCTCCACTCCGGGCCGGGCACGGCGCAAGGCGCGGAGCAGATCCCCACGCAGGGTTTCCAGCACCACCTGCCGCGTGTCGATATGGATATCCATGATGGGCGCCGGCTGGCCGAAGGAATTGTAGCCCTGGGTGGCCGTCACCGCTTCGCGGAAATTGGATTTGTACTGAATCCAGTCCAGCTCCACTTGGAGACGCGCGAACTGCCCCTGATCGATCAGGCCTTCTGCCACCAGAGCATAGACCGTTTCGATCACCCGCTGCGTGGTGGCGGCGGCCTTCACCTTGAGGTGATTGAGTTTCAGGATCATGCTGACGGAAATACGGTGGGGCTAAACGAATTTAACAGGATAGCGCGTCTGGGGAAGACCCCGGGCGGGGCAGCCGGTTTCGCCCAGGTTAGAGCACTACCAGCGGCCGAATTCGTCCCGGAATTCCCGATGGGCTTGGCGCATTTCGCGTCGGAAGTCCTCCCGGGCCTGGCGCAGCTCACGCTGTAGATCCTGTCTGGCACGGCGGAGTTCTTGCCGCGCTTCCCATCCGGCGCGCCGGAAGTCTTCGTGGGCTCGCCGCATTTCGGTCCGGTTCCGGAAAGGATGATGGTGGTAGCCGCATCCCACCATGGGGAGAATCACTAAGGCGGTGAACATCGCGAATGCACCGGGAGTCTTCATAAATCCCTCGCCTTTAATCCCCAACGTTCGCTGCTTGCGGT